>NZ_JBFSTC010000115.1:0-14562 GCF_041466605.1 Vibrio sp. 10N.247.310.17
GGTGGGTCAATTTTAAATCGACGTTAGTGGGTCATTTTTACATCGGCGCTGACAACGGCGTTTACAAGACGTGAACGACACGATTACCCCATAGTAAACCAGAGCGCTGTTAACACGAAATCCAATCTTGAGCTGAAAGGAGGAGCCAGCAATAGGCCGCTTTAAGCGCCTGTAGGGATATTTCCAAAGTCTAGTTTGATATTAATTCCACTAATTTCAATTTCGCTTGATGCTAAGAAATACAGGCATAAAATTTGGCCAGAGGTACATATAAGAATCCGCCTTAAATGCTTGTTATCTGCGTTGCTGAAGATTAGCGACATGATGCTTATACTTCTTCTCACGCCAAAACCATATTGCATAACTTAAGGGGATAGCTCCAATCGAGCTCCAGAAGCCACTCATTAATACATCGGTAGTTTGTATCCAGCCCCAAGCTGTTTCTGACATAAACAACGGCTCAATACTTCGACCTACCATCACGCCTAAGATTGCTGGAAATGATGTACGAGCAGTAAACCTGAGACTTCCTTTTTTCCTCTCTAGCTTCCATTTTGAAAACTCGATATCAGGATCTTTCACTATTGCCTCCATAAGATAATTTGCCTAAAGCACATAATGCCTAATTGAGTCGCTGACAACACTACCTATACACTCAAACCTACGACCGAAATCACTGAAACTAATCCAAGTAGAAAATTACAAGCGTAACAGTCTGCTTAAATGCTTGTCATGGCGCAATTTGCAACACCTGTGGCGATTTACTACAATATAAATACAAACTAAATTAGGAGACATATTATGGCTACTGCAAGTGTACGTATTGACCAAGATCTTTTTGATAAGGCTGCGATAATGGCTAAAGCACTAAACCGCACTACACCAAAACAAATTGAGCACTGGGCTAAAATCGGGAAAATGATAGAAGACAACCCTGATCTACCTTATGAGTTCGTAAAGCAAGCAGTCATAGCAAAAGCTGAGAAGGAAGCAGGTAAATTAGAGGCTTACTCTTTTGACTAAGATTACCAACATTCTTCAGACACCTACTTTTAAGAAGGCGGTCAAGAAATTACACAAGAACCAAAAAACGGATCTAGATAATGCTATTCGAGCCCTTATGGAAGATCCGCATCTTGGTGAGCAGAAGAAAGGTGACCTGTTTTTCTTGAGAGTGCATAAATTTAAGATGGTTAAGCAATTAACATTGCTCGGTTATAGCTATGAAGATGGTACTGTAACTCTCGAACTAATAGCTCTCGGCTCGCACGAAAATTTTTATCGAGATATGAAGAAAATATATTGATTCAATGTGATCGAAAATATCCTTGCCCGTCTGAGCCATACTCGTTTGTTGAACGAAGCCGCTACGCGGCAGAGTAAAACAGCTACCATCCATACTCTTGTAACGCTATAACTCTCCTTATGAACAACACCTTACTAACCTTAAACTGCAAGGTAAACGACCTGCAACTATTGATGCCTATTCTCGTGCGGTTCGTCGAAAGGCATTTGATAATAAGGAGAATGGCATTGACGAAATCAGAGGAGATGTGACGACGAAAGAAACGAAAAACAGCTAACTGTTTGATAAGATTGCTATCGCAACCTTATCTTGACCTCGCTCGCCTTGAGAAAAGCCTCAAAGCGATGTGCCCTTCAAGTTCAATCGTACAATTTACTTAATAAAGTGGCTTCGGGCTTGTTCAACACTTGGGATTTAGTGTTGGCTACGCAACACCTTAATCCTTATTCGTTATGTGTATATTCTACCTTAGTGCTTTAAAACCCACCTCAAATGAGACAAACTTATCATTAGTTTCTTTCAAGTATGAACTAAACGATTTTTCTGTAAAAAATTTAGCATCAACTTCTGAGTACTCATGTTCATTTATATATAGCCTTGGAAAATCATCAAAAACACTCATTCCTCTAGAGGAAACATTTATACAAAATGAATATCTATTAGCGTTAACAACTCGATTACCATTACGCTCTGAGAAGCCTATTGATGGATAGCCTTTCTTAAATAAGACCTCCGAATATAAATCAATCACCTCAACGCCTAAGCTATCTATTTTTTCATTAAGTTTATTTTTTTCTATATAGTTTAACAAAACTCCTAGTTCGTTTTGTAGAAGGCAGTACTTAAGCTGTACATAGTACTGATTGTGGTCATTTTTAAACCTAGTAATTAAATATATTTCATCAAACGGTGAACTTTTTATTTCTTTTGATACTAACTTATCAAAAAATACACTAACAAAATTTTGCCTATCAAACTTAGTAAATATATTTTCCTTATCATAAACGACTAAAGCTGATTGATTCACATTAGCGTTATACTTCAGGAACTTCCTTGACTTTTTTCTAATTGTTTGCAGTAAAGACTTTTTATAGTCCTGTAGCGTATAGTTAGGATGCATCAAAATTTTCGTATCAAATGGCTCACCCGGCTTTGCTTGAGAAAAATATTTAACATCTTGTACTTTTAGTTTTTCCTTATCATCTTTGTGAACATAATTACCGTGCTCCAAAATTTCATATGCATAGTTATCTTTATTTTTTAATCGTGCTGATGTGCCATCGAAGTACAACTCAGTAATTTCCACACCTACATCAACCTTTCCTATCGATCTAGCATCATATTTCAATATAAAATCTGGCTGTTCACTTTTGCATATTTCACAATATTTACTTTCTTTAAAAATACGAGACAGAATATTTTCTTCTTCTCTATCTTTTTTCTCTCTCATAAAATTACCTTTAACGATCAATTTCCCCGATACACATAGACATAATGACCCCCACGAAAGGTGCTAGCCTCCAATATCGTGGGTTAGCTTAAAGCCAGAGCCATAATTAGTGCGTCAAACAACTAAATTTGGAGGCTAGCATGAATAAAGATAGCATAATTTTTATTGGCTTAGATACGCATAAGTCATTTATTCAAGTCACTGTATTACAAGAACATCGTGGGGCAAATCCACTACACCTTGGCCGTATTAAATCGAATAAGTCCGCGTTGATTAAATTGGCCAAACAGCTGCAATCTAAGTATCCCAAAGCCACTCTGCACTTTGTTTATGAAGCAGGACCATGTGGTTACTGGACTTATAGCTTAATGACGAGCCTTGGACACTGCTGCTATGTCGTCGCTCCATCACTTATACCTAAAAAGCCAGGCGATAGAGTTAAAACTGACAAACGTGACGCTGCAAGCTCGCCAAGCTGTTAAAGGCCGAAGAGCTCACACCCATCTATGTACCGGAAGCAGAAGATGAAGCCATTCGAGACCTCTCGCGTGCCAGAGAAACCGCAATGAAAGATCTCAAAGACGCAAAATTCCAACTCAAAGGCTTTCTTCTTCGCAATAATATCCAAGCGACGGTGAATGATAACTGGTCTAAAAAGCATCTACGGTGGCTAACCGACCTCATTCTTCCTCATCATAGTCAGCAAATCGTTTTACAGGAGATGATCATTACAATCAATGAGCGAATGCAACGGCTTCAACGACTCGATAATGAACTACTCCATCAAGTCAAAAACTGGCGATACTATCCTGTGGTGAAAGCCATTCAAGCTATGCGTGGCGTCAGGTTACTCGTAGCACTCGGCACAATAGCCGAACTGGGTGACTTACGACGATTTGATCATCCAAGAAAGCTTATGGCTTATCTCGGGCTCGTTCCAACTGAAAACTCTAGTGGAGGTAAAACTCGTCGTGGCAGCTTAACAAAGTGTGGCAACAGTCGGGCCAGACGGTTGCTGGTCGAAGGCGCACATACCTATAAGCACAAAGCGAACATCTCTGTAGAGCTCCAACTAAGGCAAGAAGGACTGCCTAAAGAGATCGTCGATATCGCTTGGCAGGCCCAGCAAAGGCTATGTCGTCGTTACCAACGACTGCTACAAAAAGGTAAACACCGAAATGTCGTTGTGGTCGCCATCGCTAGAGAGATGATCGCTTACATCTGGGCGATTACTCGTGAAGTTGTCATCAGCGATGTGGATCCTAAAACTCGAATCGCTCGATTACCGGCATGAAGACAGAATTAGTGTTATCGCATTGGATAAAGCATCGGGAGTGGCACAAACACCGACGGCGTTAGGACGGCAATATAGCTTCGGCTATATTGAACCACGAGCATAGACTTAAGACAGGTGCCACGATGGAACAAGTAAGGTAGGCTCTACTCATCAAACGATGAGCAATCCACGTATATCAGCATGAGAACCGACGACATTACTTGCTTCATCTATGCGGTAACACTATCCCCTAAGCAACAAGAAAGGCTCTGATAATACAGGAGAGAAACTTCTACGTTTTTAATTGACAGTGGGGGTCATATCAACGCCGCATTAAGGTGTGAGCGACGCTTGGCTATACTTGAGCGAAGCGAAACTGCCAAGCGTTGCGAATCACTCTTAAATGCTTTGTTAGCTGAATTTTTTCACTGTTTTAGAATTGTGGCTTGATCCCGCTAATATAGAATTTACGTAGCTATCAAAAGGTGGCTCCTTTAACAAGGTACGATTTAAATGCTGAAACAGTGAAAGCATTAATACAGTTAATGAGCTTGCCGATTTCAGTTCATTATTAAAATGAATGCTGACTACATTAAGGTTTTCACTTTTCGCTACATTTGCACCCAAATCCAATGGACCTAAATCAATACCCCGCGCAGTTTCATATACATTAGCTTTAACCACCACAGAACCATCTAAAAAACACAAAAGTGTTGGATGTGTACCATCACTTTCCTGTAACTGAATCGCTAGATTTTCTTCTGTGAAGTCATTTTTACTACCAAAAACCATGAAGCTCAGAATTTCATTTTGTTTTGCTACGGTAGAACTTGAACTTAGCCCGTTACCCAAGGTAATACCATTACCTATGTAATTACTAGGTACATCCTCTCGGAAAAACTCCGTCAATAATGTTTCTACATTTGACGCAAATTTATTCACTTGATCGCTATTTTTGTAGAAGCTAGACTTTAATTCACCTACCGCATAAACAGATTCATACGGGAAATACTGTGTACCATTTTCTCCCTCATACAATATTGGTGTGGCATTTGAGTCAGCGATGATAACGTCATATTGAGGGCTCACATTTAAGTTTTGATCTACAATATGTCCATGACCAACGAAGTATTTTGAAGGTAACCTGCGCGTGAGCATCTCTCGAAAAGGGATTTCTAATTCATCACCACTTGCATCAATATCACCTGTAGAATGAATCAATTTCACGGATTTTTTAGCATGTAACAACCGATCAGCTTCCTGACCATAAACATCAAATATTGGAAATTTCTTCATCTTTAAATACTACCTCGAACTTTTTAATTCAGCTAACGCTCTGCTAAATGGCGCTTTCACTTAATTTTCAAAGCCAACTACACTCAGTACCAAAACCGCCGAATGTTCCTGCGTCCGTTTAAGCAGTTTGTTAAATTACAAAGCCCACATTGAATAGACTTGGTTATCCGGAAGCAATAACTGGTTCTCCGCAGCAATATATTCCAGTTTGTTTTGTATAACTAGGTAGTCGTTTTCACCATGCATCTGAGCAAACTCACTTTGCAGAAGATCAACCTCATGTTCTTGAATATATGGTCTGACGATTCTGATGTGTTGATCAAAAGAAGTCACGACTTGAATTTGAAAGAAAGTAATCCATAGGTTATAGAGCATAAATGTGACCGAAGTAAACGTTAGAAAAATTAACGCACCAAGAGGAGGTTTACGTTTAACCTTAAGATCACCGTTTTGCCCGGTCTCTACTCGTTGCCTTAACTTGTAAGCAACAGCTAATAGAGCGAAGAAACTGCCTGTAATTCCACCAATTAGAAGTGAATAAACTGATAGAGCAGAGTCTTTTGCTACGCCCAAAGCACTTTTCGCATAAAGTGAATCTAAAAGTCCACTTACAACATAAGAAGAAAGGTAAACAACTGTGTTTCCAAAAATTCTTAAAATTGGATCTAAACAATACACAAAGACCATAGATGCAACAATGCCGGTTGCTATACCGATTTTTACTGACTTATCCATTAATAAACTCTATACCTAAATTTGTAATTTAACGCTTAAGTATTTATCCGTTGTCGTAGCACAATGGATAAATACCTGTTGGACTTGGCTGCTTCTATCTATGGAGTTTGCTTTTTAGGACTGACTTACGTTCCACTCTTATCATTAAGACTGGTACCCCATCAGCCGTCCATTTTCCACTTCTAGCCACCAATTTATCTACTGCGACTATACCCGTTGCATAATCTTTTTAAAAGCGAACAATGCCCCTCTCTCGCCATAACACAACGATAATTTTATTCACTACAATCAGACAACTAGGTCAGTCGATGCTCTGAAACGACTATCCTAGGTCTAATATTGATGCACACGAGTACCATGCTGTTGCTATGGCAGTTCGGACAACAAGGTTTCTCTTTCAGCACTTCCGATTTCTCTACGGGTCGCTTTCGTAAGCTTTGCCTAATTTCCGCTATCGCTTTTACCCGTACAGCATTAGCTAAAAAGCCATAGTAGCGTATTCGCATCAGCCCTTTAGGCAACACATGTAAAAGTAAGCGTCGAAGTAACTCGCCCGCATTACAACACATTCTTTGCATCCCATTGGTTCGATAGTCTTTGTAACTCATCGTGATACGGCCATCCACGTTATAACTTAATTGGTTGGGATTTAACCCTATACGATTGCAATACCGAGATAGATAACCCACTACCGCAGTAGGCTCGTGGAGTACAGGTTTACTGTACACAACCCATCTCTTACTAGCGGCTTCCTCTAATAAATTACTGTGCGTTGCTATCAACTCGCTTACTCGGCATAACATCTCTTTCTTAAAGCGAACGGATAGGGCTTTAACCGGAAGCAGGTAACTCTCTTTTCTTGTCGGTTGCCATTGCCGATCTTTTGTAAGCACCCCACTCGGTAGTAGGCAATGAATATGAGTATGTTGACTCAGATTTCTTCCCCAAGTGTTAAGAACCATTAATGCTCCAAGTTGACCGACAAGGTGATGCCGCTCATTAGCAAACGCGCATAATGTTGCCCACACTGAATGAAACAAGCATTGATAAACCACCTTAGGATGCGCTTTAACCAGAGCATTGAACTCGTGAGGTAAGGTAAAAACCATATGATGGTAGGCCACAGGTAAAATATCTTGGCTTCGATTTGTTAGCCATTGCTGTCTCATCTGCTCTTGGCAATTGGGGCAATGACGGTCTCGACAAGAGCAGTACCAACGCGTTTCATGACCACATTGCTGACAACGCCAGTCGTAGCTGCCCATACGCTCTGTTCGGCAGTCTCTTAAATGGTTAAGCACTTGCCACTGTCTCGGTGTGACTTTACTTTTATCAAGCTCTTCTAAGCCTTGTGTTAATACGGCTTGGTAAGGAGATAATGCGTTCATTCGCTCTCCTCCCATAGTTGAGCAACTAAGTCGAACTTACTTCCGTCCGAGCTTTCGTTGTGATGACCTATCCAATGGGTGTACCTCAATGTCGTTTTGATATTCGAATGTCCGAGGTAACGCTGAAGAACATTCAAAGGCATGCCCGATTCAAGCTGATGAGTCGCATAAGCGTGCCTCAAGGCGTGTATTCCTCCTAATTTTCTGACGTTTGCCTCTACTTTTGCTGCTTTGAAGCATTTCTGCAGAGAGCTAATACCCAATGGCTTTTCGGGCTCTAGGCTGGGAAACAGCACTACGGTGGGATGATAATGACACCAGTAATTTCGAAGATGATTCAGTTGGCTATCACCCAGTGGAACAAAGCGATCTTTTTTACCTTTACCACAATGAATGTGCAGTCGTTTCGCCGCACCATCAATGTCTTTCACGTACAAGCCGACGACCTCACTGACACGTAGGCCACATCCATAACACATTTCAAGTGCGGTCTGATATTTAAGACTTCGACAATGACTAATGATACTTCTTACTTCCTCGCGATTAAGCAGCTCCGGTATTTTACTGGCGCGTTTAATCGGGGGAACCAGTCGCTCCTCAAATTCTCTATTCAAAACGGCACGATAAAAGAACAAGATGGCATTCAAAGCTTGAGCACAAGTACTACTACTTAAACTCCGCTCTGTGGTGAGCGTACGTAAATACGCACTAATTTGTTGATCAGTGAGTAAATCGGGGGACAGATCGTAAGTAGTAGATAGATCTTTAACCCAACGTAAATAGCTTGCATGGGTTTTCGGAGAAAAACGGCGAACCGCCATTTCATCGATAAGTTGTTGTCTTAATAGGGTCATGATGTATTCCTTAATCTATGGATACATCATAAGTTTGGTCTATCAGGTAAGTGAGAGGAAAGCCCTCCGCGAAGCGGCTTAGTTCAACGCCCAATTAAGTAGCTGACAACGCTACCAATACACTCAAATCTACCACCAATATCACTGAAGCTAAACCGTACTGAAAATGCTAAGCGTTGACAGTCTGCTTAAATTATTTGTTAGCTTAAAAACACCACTGCATTATTTAACGCATGAATACCAAATGTAACCCCAAATGCCGCTTTAAATGATTTTTGACGCCAAGTTAAATAGGATATTGAAAGAATAAAAAACAAGAAAAGTACCCCAAATCCATTTGGCACGCTGTTAAAAGTATGTGCTGCGCCCCATGTCAGCGCGCTAATTACTGAAGTCATCACTACTTCAAAATTAAACATTTGTATAAGCTTTAATATCGGAACCATTAGAAACGTTTCGACAGCCGGGGCTAGAATAATCAAAAATAATAATGACGATTCCTGTCTACCATTCGGAGCAACAAGCTCAGAACCCCATATGTATGACGCAGCGAATACTAAAGGAAAAGTCACACAAGCATGCAATAGATATGATTTCACTACATATCCGATTTCATTTTGGTTTGTATTAAATAAAAAACTAAATATTTTCATGCCCACTTCCATGTTTAAGCTAACGCCGCATTAAGGTGTGAGCTGCGCTCGACTATACTTGAGCGAAGCGAAAGTGCCGAGCGTTGCGAATCACTCTTAAATGCTTTGTTAAAGGTCAATTTTCGCCTCTTCCAGAGCCTGTTTTTGAATGTTTTCTAGAACTTCCTCAGTTAACCCATACTTTGCCGCGACACTCATTGTGATCGGGTTTAGGATGTCCTCAACTTGATTGAACAACTCTATTGATTTTTCCAATCCTGTAATCATCTTATTACGCCCGGACTCGTTCATAAAATCCATAGCCTTAGCTTGGAAATAGCTATGAGCTAAGAAATTACGTTCCTTGAGAGCCTTAGCCAACAACGATTCTGTAGTCGATTGAAGTACATTTAAAGATTTTAGGTGTCCTATTAGCCTACCCATCGTCTTATCACTAACTTCCTGATCAAAGCTATCAAACTTAGCCTCCCACTCCTCTTGGGTGTGTTTAGACTTTGACTCTCTTTCGTATAAATCACAAAAGATGAGCAACTGAATAATTGATTGTTCCACACATTGCGCACGATACATCGCTAAACCGTAATATGCGTAAACTTCTTTACAATGTTCTGATTTGTCCATACTGACCTTTAACGCCGCGTTAAGTAGTGAGCGACGCTGACCACCTAACCTAACCCATTGTGCCGTAAACACTAAAACCAAAGCAAACCGAAAATGCCGAGCGTTGCGAATCTGCCTTAAACGCCTTGTTATGCATTCATGCGCAATGTGAATCACTTCTTCTTTTTCTTACTATGTTGTTTTACCCTCTGTTGAACTAGCGGGGGATTGTCCATAATTTCGTTTATGTTAACACTTTTACCGAATGGCAGAATTGGACCATGAGTATTAGTTACGCCAAGTTCCTTATTTGTATCTTTTTTTGGCGCAATCTTTTTTTTGTGTTTTTTGTCGTATACAAGGTCTGCACTCTTTGTTTCAGCGCAGACAAGAATCACTTTATCAAAAGGAAATTTAACCTTACTTAATAGGTGATTAGTCCATGGGATATGGTAACTTTTATAGTAAGGATTTTGTGGTTTCATATATGAACTGAATGCAACAATGATCAATTCCTCATAATTGGCAGAGCTTAAGTATTCCCTATATTTGCTTTCTTTCTTCCTTAAATTAGCAAGCGCATAGTGGTTCTCTAGCATTATTGACTTACTTTTAGTTGGTCTTTGCGAATAACTACCATTCTCTAACAAATCACTTAACTGCTTATCGATATGAGGTTTCTCTGCATACTTATCATTAAAATATTGAAGCGTTTCTGGCTTATCGACGGTTGTTATCTCAATTCCAATCTTATTACCGTTTTTAAGTATGATCGCAGCATCAGGTCGATCAACTTGATTTTCGTCGATACTAAACTTGCCATATAGCTTCTCTAGCAATCCCGCTGACGCTGACAATATAGCTCGCTCTTTTTCAATCTTACTCATTATAAATCACCCATTTTCAAAGAATGCATAACGCCGCAATAACACGTGCGAACGATTTACTTACCAAGCCAATTACACTCTAAACCGCGAATGCCGAGTGTAATAGCATCGTGTTGATTGCTTTGTTATACCGTTACTCAACTTTTTTGATGAACTCATTACAGCCTTGACACTTATAGCCATGCTTAAAGAAAAACAATGGAAAACCAAGAAGAATGAAAACAACAAATGCTGGCTTTTTACCCTTGGTAAATGGAACTAAATCCTCACTACCACAATTAGGACAACAGTTTTTTATTATTTCAGTTTCAGGACTATTTATCACCGCTTCTGAGAAATCTGTATTTATGATTGATAATGCCATTTCAAAATCAGCCTCATTAACCATTAATCGAACACCGCCAACTGCATTAGAATACAGCCATTGAGCATTCACGGTATGCTCATCGGCAATTACACTTACAATTCCAGCAGCCTCCAGACTTGCTTTGGCAATGTGAGCTTCATGCGGAAATGAAAATCGAGCTAATACTTCCATGTTTAACCTCCAAAACGGTATAACGCCTTGCTAAGTAGTGCTGACACCTAATTTACCAAGCATGCATCACTTCAAACCAAAACTGCCACGCGTATTAGCATCTACTTGAGCAATTTGTTATGAAAGGCTCAAACATGGCCACAAAACCCAAACATCAACCAGAAACTCAAGACACAGAGCCGGCTGCTGACTCACTAATATTACCGAGAAATCACTTACAGAAAACACTAAAAATGAGGTTAAAAAGAAGAGCCGAACGATGAGTTTACGGTGAAAATAATTGCCATTGCTCGAACCTATTTGAGGGGCACAAAGTCTCTTGGCATATTATCTCTTTCGATGATTTCAAATAGGCTTAGAGGCAAAGAACCCACTGGCTTTAAACGCGTATCGCGTTGAATGGGGAAACTAGAAAATTACAGCCTTTGGAGAACAAGCCTACCTTTAAAAACCACGTTCTACAGTAGCTTCATAACAGCTCTTAGACAGAAAAATTCTGCATTTAAATATAGAATTTTTCTATCTAGTATCTTGATGAAGTTAACCATACCCCGTTTTTATGAAAACTAACAGCAACTTAAGCACTACGAGCATCTGCCTGCATCCCAAAACACAGACTTTTTCTATATAGCATGAATTGATGTGCCAAACTGCAATTCATGTACATATAACCAGTTAAAATTAAAATGCAAAAATCACCATTTCTAGCCTATATACAAGAGTATATGTTGGGGAGACACTATGCTCTTCGTACTACACAGGCGTACATCTATTGGATCCACCAGTACATTCTTTATCATGATAAAAAGCATCCCAGAAGTCTGACGTCGAGGCATGTAGAAGACTTCCTGACGCACTTAGTTGTTGATAGGAAGTCAGCACAGAAAACGCAGAGCCTAGCCCTCAATGCGATAGTCTTTTTATACAAAGAAATCGTTCAGGAACCCATTGAACTTGATATGCAGTTTCGCCGTTCAGACAAATCCCGAAAGTTGCCAACGGTTATGACTCCAGAAGAAATTGGCAGGTTCTTTAACCACTGCTCACCTAACTTCAAATTACCTTACCAATTAATGTATGGGTCAGGCCTACGGTTGATGGAGTGTCTACGCTTACGAATGCAAGACATCGACTATGACTACAAATCAGTGCGAGTGTGGCAAGGAAAAGGAGGAAAGAACCGTATAGTGACAATAGCCCCCGAGCTTTTCCCTTCAATCAAGTTACAACAACAGAAATCCGCAGAATACTATCAGCAAGATATACATGATAAAGCTTTTTCTGGCGTATACCTGCCCGACTCTCTAGCTAAAAAATACCCGAGTGCAGAAAGAAGCTTAAATTGGCAATTTCTTTTTCCTTCTGCTCGTCTGGCACCCGATTTGCGAACAGGTGAATTACGTAGGCATCATATTCATCCAACAGCACTACAAAAACACATTAAGGTCGCTAGCCAAAAAGCCGACATTGAGAAAAACATTTCCTGCCACACTTTAAGGCATTCATTTGCGACGCACCTTCTTCAAAGCGGTGCTGATATTAGAACAGTTCAAGAACAGCTTGGACATACCGATCTAAAAACAACGCAAATATATACCCACATCATAGATAGAGGAGCCAACAGCGTAATTAGTCCACTGTCAAAAATATTCGTTAAGTAATTGTCGGGGAATCTCGGGTTCCGAGGTTTCGTAAACTTAGCGGCTAACCACTCACTTACATACCTTTACTTAACAAACCATGAAACTTGCTAAATTAGATGCTGACTTTTACTTATCGCTCTAGCCGTAACTTCCGTATTGTTACGCGCCATCAATGATATACATAAGGAAATGCAAATGAAGCGAATTGAGCAACTACCAATGCCACCCACTTCTGGTGTTTTAGGACATGTGAGCTATTTAAAAAAGTCCAATGTTCATCAGCAAATGTTGTGTTGGATTAAAGAGTACGGTGCTCATTTTCGTTTAAAACTAGGCATGAAAGATGTACTTGTATTGTCTGATGCAGCTCAAATCAAGTCAGTGCTAAAGTCTCGACCTGAGGAGTTTCGCCGCCTAAAGAATATCGAGAGTGTCTTTGATGAAGTCGGTCTTAATGGCGTATTCTCTGCTGAAGAAGAACGTTGGAAGCATCAACGAAAATTAACAGAACCTATGTTTCAGCCGGGTCATCTGAAAAATTTTCACCCTCAGCTAAGTGTGATTACGGAGCGTTTGGGAAAGCACCTTGAAATGCTAGCGGAATCAGGAGAAGTGGTCGAACTCGTAGCAGAGTTTAAAAAATACACGGTTGATGTAACATCTCTGCTAGCGTTCGGGGAAGACTTTAACTCAATAGAACAAACAACTGTGCCACTAAGTAAAAGCTTACAAAACGTATTTCCGGTAATAAATCAACGCTGTAGTTCTCCAATTCCATTGTGGCGTTTTTTCAAAACGAAAAAAGACAAGCTGTTTGATACCAGTTTGGAAGACATAGGGCATTTCGTTTATGGGTGTATTGAAAAACAACGCGCTCGTCTGGTTCACGAACCAGCCCTTAAAGACTCACCAGAGAACATGCTGCAAATCATGTTATTGGAACAAGAACAAGATTCCTCATTAACTGACCAAGATATTGTTGCAAATGCTATTACCCTTCTATTAGCAGGTGAAGATACCACAGCGAATACACTGGCATGGATGGCATTCTTAGTTAGCGGCAATCGCAGTAGTGAGTTGGCCTTACAAGATGAACTTGACGCCCTAGGGAAGAGAAAGGTCTTAGAATGGCCGCTTCCTCGAACACCTTATATGACAGCGGTGATGTATGAAGCGATGCGATTAAAACCGGTAGCGCCACAACTTTATTTGGAACCCACACGAGACACTCAGATTGGTGACATCGAAGTAAAAAAAGGCACGCCTGTTTTTGTGATGCTACATGCGAATGGTTTTGATGCTGATTTATTTGAAGACCCAACCACGTTTAACCCGAATCGTTGGATAGAAAAAGATGGCGCTTCCTTCTCTAACCTTCAGCCGTTTGGTGGCGGTGCAAGGCTATGCCCTGGACGCTCATTGGCCATGATGGAAATTAAACTCGCCTTTCATACATTGTTTAAAGAATTCAGTATCGAGCCGCAACAAGCCCCTGAAACTGTGGTTGAACAATTTGCGTTCACGATGTCTCCTGTTGGGTTTAATGTAAAAATAACCAAGCGAAGCTAGCTTACAAATAGACGTATCGAGAGCCAATGATAAAGCCGAACTATCGGCTCTTTTCGTCTATTTCAACTCATCCAACACTTCATAGCATTCCGTGTCTATTTTCAGATAAGTACCTTGATCTAAAGCTATCGTATGAAATTCTGGGGCACCCACACCATTAACCAAATTGACTTCAAGCCAAACTTTGCCAAATTCATCGATATACCAAACTCGCCACAAAAGATTGGACTGTACAAGCAGCTGATAAAGCTTATAGGTCATATACAAGTCTGAACCCGCTTTCTGTGATGCTTCAATGAGATCATCAGGAATACGGTGTTTTTCAAGGTAGTTGTCATCATTTGCTTGCTTATTAAGCAGCTTCTCT
>NZ_JBFSTC010000116.1:0-14265 GCF_041466605.1 Vibrio sp. 10N.247.310.17
ATCGCCCAAACTGGTTAAATTTTAACAGTGACAACTACCCTGCCAGATAGGGAGACAGAGGTATCCCAATAAAAGAGTTCGACCGCTTGAGGCTAGGGTTGGAAGAATCACTCAGGTTTTCTTGGAAACAGGGACAGATTTCGGTAGATGATTTACTAGAAAGGTGTGAGCTTGATGACGCTGATCTTAGAGAAGAGTTTAAGATAGCAGAACAGATGGCTCCAATATTGGCAGAGTCTGCGAACATAAACGGTAACCCAAGAATCGTAAAGCGCTTACTTAATCAAGTTAAGATGAGGAAAAAAACTGCACATCGGAGAGGTATGCAGCTAGATGAGCGAACAATAACTAAGCTAGTGATTTTTGAACGCTGCATGGGTATTCAAGCAACAAATAGGCTATATGAACTCATTGACTCAGAGAGTGGTAAACCAGAACTCATTGAAGAACTCGAACGAACAGATAAAGAGTTTGATGTCGAAAGGCTACCTGATGAATGGAAGAAAGAAGTTCATTTCCTAGAAAAATGGGCTCGATTAAAACCTTTGTTTACAGGTGTAGATCTAACAGCGGCAGCATACTTGAGTAGACAAAATATCCCTATGGGCTCTGTTAATAGCGTCATGTCAGGCGCAGCACAAAAAATGCTCGAAGGATTGTTGAAACAGAAAACTAGATCCAGTAAAGCGAGCTCTGAACTGATTGAACTTACAGCTAGTGAAGAGTACATATATGTGATGGATAGCCTCATCGAAGAGTTGCGTAAAGTTGAAGAATGGGGCCTAAAAACCTCCGGAATATATGGAGCAAGGCAATTGGCAGCACATGATGATAGGTGTAAGGCTAATTTTTTAGCTTTCGTGAAGAAAGCTCCCAAGAAACTATGGCTAGAATCATTGATTAAAGAACTAGAGGCAACTAAATAATGGGAACTTCAGCATCAAGTACCGGACCTAATAATAAGAGCCCGTTGTTACCACCATGGGCAGAGCAAGGCGGTCCAGTGGAAGTTGGTTCTGATAATGGAGCTGACGTTAGCGTACCACCACAGGAAGTTGATAATGGAAAAGTACAAGAGCAGATTCCGGGCTCAGTTCCTAATATTCCGTCACCAAATCGACTGACAGGGGCAAGAAGGGCATTTGGGGATTACGCAAAGTCAGGAAGTGACAGCTCTAATTTGAGAGGCTCTCTTAAGAAATACTCTAGGAGCTCCGGTGGAGGTTCTGGAGTGAGCCGCAGGCTAGCGAGCGGTATCACTGCTGGCTCCGGTCTATTGGGGATGATGCAAGGTGACAGCGTTAAGTATAACGATAGAACCCTTTCTCTATCTGAGTTAAATGGATTAACTACTGACCAAGCTATAGATCGTATTAGCGATCATCTAACACCTGATAACGGTGATGCTGAATCTGTGCGTTTAGCAATAGATTTTGCATTAGCGGAAGTATTGCCTGATGAAGAAAAGTTTGATGAGTCCATGTTTACAGATGATGTGGTAACAGAAGCTATATCTTGCTATTTAACTGATCTGATTTTTCAGGATGTTGTGGATGGAATGGGCAAGGCTTGGTTCCATGCTGAACACGCTAGTAAACACCACAAAATGGAAGAAGAATTAAGGGATCTAATAAAAGTGATAACTCAATCTAAAGTAGAAAAGATCACGAGTGATAATGTAGGGCATTTATCGCAGGCTAATATCACTAAAATTCAAATTGACGCGATATCGCAGACTGTAGATGAATGGGAGTCTTTTAATGATTAATTTCTATTTTAACCATAATCCTTCTTTGCTTCCTGAGTATTCCGAGACTTGCCACCCAGTGCAACTCTTCGGTACGCACCCACACGATAGCTCTAAGCACAGTAGAGCTTCGGGCAGCTTACTAAAGAAAGTACGTGAGCTTGGGGTTAGTATTGATGCGGATACTTTAGATTTGATAACCATAGCTAGTGCCGTTACTGCTGCTGAGACATTTGAACTTCGAGGTAATGCGGCAGATGCGTGGTCAAGGGTTATGCACTTGCATATTCCGGTTATTAACGAAAAATTATGGGGAAATTTATCGGAGCGTCTTAGTTCTATCTTGAGCTTCTTAACTGGTGACCAGTGGAAGTTTACGTTTACGAAAACTTTGCTTGAGGTGCCTAAACCTATTGTTAGTAATAAATCAAAAGCAAGGTTGAATAGCTTCAAAGGACTAAACTCAGTTTGTCTTTTCTCTGGTGGGTTAGATAGTGCTGTTGGCGCAATAGATATACTAAATGGTAAATCCAATTATAAACCGCTTTTGCTTAGTCATGCTTACCGTGGAGATGGTGTTAAACAAGAGAACATCAAGAGGCTTTTAAAGTCTAAGTATGGTGAGCTTTCTTATAGCATTTCACCTAGTTTAATGGCTGGATTGAAAGGTAAAACTGATGTCACGATGCGTGGAAGAAGCTTTAACTTTTTAGCTATGGCTGTGTTGGGGATTTCTGCTCTGAGAAATGCTAACGAAGATAGTAGTATTTCTACAATTATTGTTCCCGAGAATGGGTATATTTCAATCAACCCACCACTCACAAGGCGACGAATTGGCAGCCACCGTACACGGACTACTCACCCATATTTCTTGAATCGTCTTGAAGAACTCTTAAAAGATGCTGGATTTAACGTGACATTTGTTAACCCATACCAATTTCAAACAAAGGGTGAAATGTTAGAGGAATGTGTTGATCAAGTTGCAATTGCTAAGGCCATTCCGTTGAGCGTGTCCTGTAGTCATTGGCATCGAAAACATATGCAGTGTGGTCATTGTGTTCCTTGCTTAATTAGACGTTCATCTGTCTATCATGCGGGGTTCACACAAGATGCACCATACGTCAGTAAGAACTTAAAATTTGTTCATAACGATAAAGATACTAGAGATGATTTGCATGCGGTGCAGACTGCAATTATTAGGCTTAATAAATCTCAAGACTACAAGGGATGGATTAGACAAAGTGGCTCGTTACCGAATGAACAAACTACAAGAGAAAAATTAGAGTCTACAATTAGACGTGGACTCAAAGAAGTGGAAACGTTTCTTGAGACGAATAAAATATAATGATGGATATGCATTGCCATGTCGATCTTTACCCCGATTATGACATGGTTTTAAAAGACATCAGTGATACTGGTTGCTATCTATTATCCGTTACGACAGTACCTTCGGCTTTCAAAGGTACTGTTAATTTAACGCGTGATATTAAAAACTGTCGGACGGCACTTGGATTGCATCCCCAGTTAGCTCATCAGAGAAAAAACGAGCTTGCCCTGTTTGATACATTGATAGAAGAAACACGGTATATTGGAGAGATTGGACTTGATGGTTCAAAGGGCTATAAAGAACATTTTGACGACCAGTTGATTGTTTTTAATCATATTCTTCAAAAGTGTGAATCTCAAAAAGATAAAATATTAACTATTCATAGCCTAAATGCAGTTGACGCAGTTTTAGAATGCTTAAGAGAGCACCCCAAAGCGGGCACTCCTATTCTTCATTGGTTTCTTGCAACAAAAAGACAAGCATTGAAAGCAATCGATCTTGGTTGTTATTTTTCTATAGGACCAGCCATGTTGTTCTCGATAAGAGCGAAGAATGTCATTTCTTGGCTACCAAGAGATCGAATTTTATTGGAAACAGATGGTCCATTTGCCAAGGTGAAAGGAAAAATTCTATATCCATCCGATGCGGCCAGTGTTATTCCGTATTTGGCAGAGGTGTGGGGTATTTCTCCTGATGAAGTAAGAGGTATACTCAAAGCTAATTTGAAAGGCCTTGTTAGTTAGGCTCGCTTACTTGGTTTTACTTAATTCAGCTTATCCGAAGACACAATGTGATAGCTGACTCAAACTCGTTTATGTCCAGAAATGTGTTTTAGATAAGTGGATAATTACGAATACTGAATCTTAGTATCAATCCACAAAAAGATTATCAAATAGTCACTTTTCAATATGATTTGAACATAAAGAGTCGCTTTTTAGCGGCTCTTTATGTTTGGATTTTAGCTATCACTCAGCAGAACTTTAACTTTCCATTTTTCTACCTCGCATAATTCGAAGGAAACAGTGCTCGTTTCGCTTCTTCATCACGTTCAGTTTTAAATTCAACGTCTTTGCCGATTTCGCGAGCGCGCAGGGCGGCTGGGCGAGTGTTGATGGCGTTAAACCAACGCTTCAAGTTCGGGTAAGGTTCTAAGCCTTCTTCACCAAGCACGAAAGGTGCTTTATCAACCCAACCCCATGCCGCGACATCGACGATGGTGTACTCATTTCCGACGAAGAACTCACGACCTTCCATATGCTTTTCTAACACTTCGTAGTGACGTTGTGCTTCGCGTAGGTAACGGTTCACAGCGTAGTCTAGGCCTGCTGGTGCAGCATGACGGAAGTGTACCGATTGACCTGAATAAGGGCCAAGGCCGCTCGCAATAAACATCATCCAAGAGAGCAGTTCGGCTCTGTCTTCTGGTTGTCCACCAAGCTTGCCAGTTTTCTCTGATAGGTACAGAAGGATGGCGTTGGAATCGAACACGCGTTGCCCATCGTCTTCAATGGCTGGTGTTTTACCGTTCGGGTTAATCAAACGATATTCCGGCGTGTGTTGCTCGCCTTTTAAGGTATCGACAGGAACAAGTTCAAAATCTAGGCCTGTCTCTTCTAGAAACAGAGCGATCTTCATTGGGTTGGGTGTTTGGTGAAAATAAAACTTAAGCATGGGGTAACTCCTTGTATTGGTAATTCATTAAAGCACCACTTGAACGGTCGTTCAATAATTGATTTCAAATTGTTTGAAAATACGTCGATTCGTATTTAGAAGCCATACGTTTAGAACTTCGTTATCAGGGGGGAGAATTAGCATCGAACAATTCAGTGTGCTGGATTTTAAGTTGCTGAAAAAAGGAGCTTAAATCAGCTTAAAGCAGCGTTTTTGATTCGTCGTTTTATGTGGAGTTTGGCTTTGTTATGGGTGGTTTCTGCGGAATAGGGCGTATGTAATCCTCAGTTAGATATTCCAAAATTACCGATGAATTTCCCTTTAAACCAAAATTATCTCGATACTCAGGCTTATTGGTAAGTTCAAAATCGTGATCTGTTGCCACACCTTATGCAACAAATGAATATTAACCTCGGAGATTCTGGTGTGGTTCACAGTTTTTTAATCTTAGGGACTTACATTGGTGAGCAAATCTGATGTGAACACTTAACGACACAGGATCTTTCCATGAAAAAGAACATTATCGCCCTCGCTCTTGGTGGCATGCTCGCTTTTGGCGCAACACCTTATTCTTTTGCTGCTAACGATGGCGCAGTACAGGCTTCAGCGGATTACGCGCAGTTGGTGACTAAGCGACAAGTTGTCGACCAATTACTTCTTGATGCGTTGCAGGCGTTTAAGTCTCCGGCAAGAATTTCACACGCGGGCTTCACGGCTAAAATGCCAAGCAACATGGAAATTGTGACTAACCGATTGTTAGAAGCGTACCAGCTAGAACCTTACCGTACTGACTTGTTGATCTCGGCAGCGAACGCTCAGATCTACAACAAGAACGCAGAGCGCGCTATTGAGTTGTTTGAACAAGCACTTACGGTTGCGCCAGACGATGTCGACCTTCATGCGTATCTAGCGGTTTGGCAGCGATTTGAAGGCAATGAAAGTGAATCGAATAAGCACATGGAGAAGCTGGAAAGCCTGAATAAAGGCAAAGCAGAAGACATCAAACGTATCTTTGCTACGGTCGACCGCGTGTTAGAAACTCCTCTTAAAGAGTCTGCAGATAAGGGACTGTTGAGCGACCACGGTGCCATCGTCACTTTGGGCTACGCGCTTAACCCTGATGGTTCTATGCATGAGATCTTGATTGAACGTCTTGAAACGACATTAGCAATGTCGAAAGCTAACCCAGACGCGATGATCGTGTTAACCGGCGGCGTGCCTAAGAACCATAAGACAGAAGGTAAGTTAATGGCGGATTGGCTTATCTCAAAAGGGGTAAGCAAAGACCGCATCATTGAAGAGAACTACGCGACCAGCACGGTAGGTAATGCCTTGTTCAGTAGCTATGCGCTTGCTCGTCATGATATTAAACATGCGACCATTATTAGTTCGGCAAGCCATGTTCGTCGTGGTCAAACTCTGTTTGAAATCGCTAGCTGGCAAACGGGTCCTCAGGGCATTACCTTCGATACGGTTTCTTACCCAGACAAGCCGCTAGAAGATCTTAAGAAAGCGAGCAGTGGTGAGCTTCTAGGCATCTACCGTGATGCTCTTAGAACGTATGGCATGTGGAGCTACCGCTCTTACCCACTGGAATCTCGTTAAGCCCAAGCATTATTTGGGTTTGAGAAAGCGCAGCTCGCGTTAAACCAAAGCGTCACTTGCTAGTACAATCGAGCACAGCTAGATGGTATGCTGTGCTCCTACTTAATTTAGTGTTTCAAAGGCAAAAAAATGAACCCGATTTTAGCAATGTTGAAAGAGAACAATATTAGCGACGAGCAGACCAGCGAGCTATTCAAAACGTTGACCGAGAACCCTCTTGCAGCAATGGCGACAATCAGCCAACTTGGTTTACCACAAGATAAGCTTCAAATGCTGATGGGTCAGGTAATGCAAAACCCTGCGCTAATCAAAGAAGCAGTTGAAGAGCTTGGCCTAGATTTTTCTAAGGTTGAAGCCGCTAAAGAGCAACTTCAAAAATAGTAGAGTGTGAATGAGCGATTTTCTTAGGGAGTGATAGCCGATTCGGTTAACTGTTCTTGAGATCGCGAATTAGACTCCAATAAAAAGCCGTTTGAGTATCAATACTTAAACGGCTTTTTTGATCCGACTCAGAACAGGCTCGACAGGGGAGACGACAAAAACACTAGACCGATGTGACTCCCTCGCTTAAATCATGTAATTTCGTTTTAACACTCATGTTTCAATAAACTGTACTCCGGCGTTGCTCATGAAATCTAGCTTAAGCATTCGATCTTACACCAAGCAATTTAATACCCATGCTCATGATGACCATCATCAATTGGTTTTGCCGATCCAAGGCAGTATTAATATCGAAATGGTGGGGTATGTTGGCAAAGTGGCCGTGGGCGAATGTGTGGTGATTCCGGTAACCACAGCACATGCGTTTAAGGCGGATGAAGCCGCGCGGTTTATTGTCGCGGATATGGCGGAGTTGCCGCAGCACTTGTTAGAGTATGAGCTCTCGGTTTTTACGATCACACCACCTTTGATGAGCTTCTTGCTGTTTGTTGAGAAGCAGCTGGAATATCAGGTCGATAGTGGCATTGAATCATCAGTTTTAGATGTGTTTTCACTGCTGTTAGAGCAACAACAAGTTAGCAAGAGCATCGACCCAAGAATCCGTGCGGTACAAAGATTGATAGCGGATAATTACGCCCAACCTCTCTCTATTCCACAACTTGCAGAAACGGCCTGTTTGAGTCCCACTCAATTCAAAAAACGCTTCAAAGAGTGCTTGGGTATCAGTGCGCTTAAATACATCACTCGCTATCGTATGGAGAAAGCTCAAGCCCTGTTAACCCATACCGATTTACCGGTTCAATTGATTGCTGAAAACGTGGGTTATAGTGATGTTTCTGCTTTCAGTCGTCGCTTCTCTCAGCACTTTGGGATGTCTCCAAGGGCGTTTCTAGGCTCAATGAAAGAGAGTCTTTAGAAACAACAATAGCGTCCTTTCGGCAAACTAACTTTTATCAATCTTCACTATTATCTATTTCAGAACTGAAAATTGGGTAATAGAAATGAATCTTGCCATCAATCGCGTTAACGAATTCCAAACGGGCACTTTAGCCATCTTGTTTGCTTCTATTTTATGGGGCACGACAGGCACCGCCGCAAGTTTTGCTCCTGATCTAAGCCCATTAGCAATTGGTGCTTTCTCTATGGGTGTCGGTGGTCTAATGCAAGCGGGCTTGGCGTATCGACAAATCCTATTCGCTTTCGACAAACTTATGCAGAACAAGAAGCTGTTGACAGTGAGTGCTTTGGCTTTAGCGGTCTATCCTTTAGCTTTCTATTCTTCAATGAAATTATCAGGCGTGGCGATCGGTACCGTGGTTTCGATTGCTACCGCACCTTTCTTTTCTGCACTGTTAGAGTGTCTTATTAGCAAAAAGAATAATATCAACAAACGTTGGCTTACTAGCTTTGCGGTTGGTGTGGTAGGTATTGGGCTGTTGGTGTTTTCAGAATCTTCATCGGCGAATGAATCCGGTGATGATCTCAAGCTGTTAGGTATTGGCTTAGGTCTGGTCGCTGGGTTGTGTTACGCCATTTATTCTTGGGCGACCAAAGCACTGATCGATAAAGGGATTAAGTCACAAGCGGCGATGGGCAGTATTTTTGGCCTCGGTGCAATGCTGTTGCTGCCAACGCTCTGGTTTACTGGTGATAACCTGTTTTCCTCACAGACCAACGTATTCGTCATCAGTTATCTGACGTTAATTCCACAATGCTTGGGCTATATCGCGTTCAGTTTTGGTTTACGCCACGTGACCGCGAGCAGTGCCAATCTGCTGACCTTGTTTGAACCAGTAGTCGCAGCGGTGCTTGCCGTCTGTGTTGTCGGTGAGCTGATTCCTTTTATAGGCTGGTTAGGTATGTCTCTGATTGTGTTGTGCTTGTTTATACAGTCGAATCCATCTAAAGGAACGTTATAAGTATTTGTTTTATAGAGCCTAATTGAAATTTATTCATGCGTAATTAGTATAATTGAATAAAATGAGTATCTCAGTTTTAAGAGTGCTGTTATTATCGCTATCAATAGTCGGGGGGCATATACCTTATTTGGTGTTTGCTGAGATCGTTAGTCGAGACCCGTTGAACCTGATTCAGTTAACACTGGCGTAGGGAACTATAAGCACTCGATCTACGTCTGCACCCATGAAAGCTTTCATGAGCCTAATGCGACTTCTCCTTCGATCAGTGTTCGTTCTCCTGCGTCTTGTAAGATAGTAGGAGCGACAATGACACACAGTTCTATTTCAAAAGATTTAACGCCAAAAGCCTCAACTCCAAAATCCTCAACACAGCAGCACTCTGCTGAAGATACGATTCGCACGAATACTCCGATTGTTTTAACCATCGCAGGTTCTGACAGTGGCGGCGGTGCAGGCATCCAAGCTGATATTAAAGCTATGTCTGCTACAGGTAGTTTTGCTTGTTCGGTAATTACCGCGATCACTTCTCAGAACACCCAAGGCGTTTCCGCCATTTTCCCTATTCCACTCGACCATGTTGCCAGTCAGTTAGATGCGGTTTTCACTGATCTCAATATCGTGGCCGTAAAAGTCGGCATGTTGGCCGATTCGCAAATCATCAAAGTCGTTGCAGACAAAATTAAGCAGTACCAACCTAAGCATCTTGTGATTGACCCTGTCATGGTCGCGACAAGTGGTGACCTTCTCTTAGAAAACTCTGCTATTACGACTCTAAAGCAAGAACTGATTCCGCTGGCAGATATCATTACCCCTAATTTACCTGAAGGCGCAGCATTAACAGGCAAGCCGGTACCTGAAAGCGAAGCCGAAATGCAGGGCATGATTGAAGACTTACGCGCACTAGGTGCTAAAGCCGTTCTTCTCAAAGGCGGTCATTTAGAGAAAGATGAAAACAGTAACGATCTACTGATTCTCCCGACGACGTCTGCATTGATTAGCGCGAAGCGTTTCCCGACTAAAAACACCCACGGCACGGGCTGTACGCTTTCATCTGCCATTGCTTCTTTCTTGGCTCAGGGCAACACGCTGGCAGAAGCTGTTGACCTAGGCAAACAATACATTTCTCGCGCGATTGCTCATGCTGATGAGTTGCAAGTTGGTCAAGGTCATGGCCCGGTAAATCACTTCTTCGCTGGACACGGTAATGTCCGTTAATACGATTGGCGTTCAACTCAGCAATGCTTCCTTACGTTATAACGACAGTGAGCACGCGACCTTGTCTGGGTTGTCGCTTAGCTTAAACGCAGGTAAGTGGACGGTATTGTTGGGTAGAAGTGGCTGCGGGAAAACCACGGTATTACGTTATCTGGCAGGCTTGTTGGACGACAAGGTAGAGTGGCAGGGCACATTGGCAACCTCTGATGAATTGTCTTTAACGGACCGCATCGCTTACATGGCGCAGCAGGATTTGTTACTGCCATGGCTGTCGGTTATCGACAATGTATGCCTGAGTCATCGCTTTCAAAATCCAGCTTCTGATAAAGCACTTCAAACCAATCAAGCACTAGAGTTATTAGCTGCGGTTGGTTTGGCTGATCACGCGTCTACTATGCCAGATCAATTGTCTGGAGGTATGCGTCAACGTGTTGCTTTGGCTCGCACCTTAATGCAAGACAAGCCAGTCGTGTTGATGGACGAGCCTTTCTCTGCGCTGGATGCGGTAACAAGACACAAGTTACAGAGCTTAGCTTGTGAATTGTTAAGAGATAAAACCGTTGTGTTGATTACTCATGATCCACAAGAAGCGGTGCGTTTGGCGGATAACTTGTATGTGTTGCAAGGCACTCCGGCGAGTGCACAGTCACTGTCTGTGCCTAATACAGCGACACCAAGAGTGTTAGACGGTGAATGTGCTGAGTTACAACAAGCGATCTTAGATCAGTTGGAGCGTGATTATGAATGATCTAACGCGAAGCGAAGCTGTGGCGCGTTCAGCTAACGTACAGACTACCACTACACGCCCTCGTCAGATGAATCCCGTTATGCGTTTGCTTATCAGCAGTGCTGTGATTCTCGGTTTATGGCAAATGGTGGTGGTTATCTTTGAGATGCCTAGCTTCATTCTGCCAGCGCCTGCAGAAGTCTTTTTAAAACTTATTGAACGTTACGATGTGCTACTCAAACACACTTGGGTGACTGCGCAGGAGATCTTACTTGGTCTATTGCTCGGTTTATCCATGGGGCTGTTTTTCGCCCTACAGATGTTGATGTTCGAACCGCTGAAACGCTGGTTGTTGCCTATCTTAATTGCTAGCCAAGCCATCCCTGTGTTTGCGATTGCGCCAGTATTGATGCTGTGGCTGGGTTATGGCATCGCATCAAAGGTCGTCATGGCGGCGATCATTATCTTCTTCCCCGTGACCACTTGTTGTTACGACGGTCTGCGAAATACACCGACTGGTTATCTTGATCTTGCTAAGACCATGGGTGCATCGAAGTGGCAATTGCTCCGTTATATCCAATTGCCGGCGGCACTACCAACACTGGCGTCTGGTATTCGTGTCGCTGTGGTGATTGCCCCAATTGGTGCGGTTGTCGGCGAGTGGGTGGGTTCGAGTGAAGGGCTGGGTTACCTAATGCTGCAAGCGAACGCACGCATGATCATTGATGAGATGTTTGCAGCCTTGTTCATCTTGGCGGTGCTGTCTATCTCGCTCTACTTCATCACAGACAAATTACTCAAAAAAGCTATCCCTTGGGAGAACCAGTGATGGTTCGCTCAATAACACTTGTTTAATAAAGCTTCGCTCACGCTATTTATCTAAACAAAACTTCGTTAAAAATTAGCTCGATACACACAATAATAATATTCAAAAGGAAAGGTTAACTATGAAAAATACCAAATTGGTAGGTGCAGTGGCACTACTTGCTTCACTAGTTTCAGGTCACGCATTAGCGGATTCTGAACAAAAGAAACTGACACTGATGTTGGATTGGTTTGTGAACCCGAACCACGGCCCAATTGTGATTGCTCAAGAGCGTGGTTACTTTGCTGATCAAGGCCTAGAGGTTGAAATCCAAGAGCCAGCAGACCCAAGCACGCCAGCAAAATTGGTCGCAGCAGGTAAGGTCGATTTAGCGGTAACTTACCAACCAAGTTTAACCATGGATGTAGCGGCAGGTTTGCCTCTCGTTCGTGCATCTACTCTTATCGCAACGCCACTGAATACGTTGATGGTTTTGGATAATGGCAAGAACGATTCACTAGCGGATCTGAAAGGCAAAAAGATCGGTATTGCGATTGCGGGTAACGAAGAAGCGACCATCGGCACCATGCTAGCTCAAGAAAATGTTGCGTTTACAGACGTGCAAACCATCAATGTCGGTTGGGCACTGTCGTCTTCATTGGCATCAGGCAAGGTAGACGCAATTTGGGGTGGCTTACGTAACTTCGAAACCAACCAGTTAGCACTTGAAGGTTTTAAAGCAAAAGCGTTTTTCCCAGAAGAACACGGTGTGCCAGCTTACGATGAGCTGATCTTTGTGGCGAACGCAAAGCAGCACGATGATGAAGCGATCAAAGCGTTCAACAAAGCATTAGAGCAAGCAACAACTTACATTGTGAACCACCCACAAGAGTCATGGAGCGAGTTTGTTGCGTATTCACCAGATACGTTGAACAACGAACTTAACCAACGCGCATGGAACGACACGCTGACTCGTTTCGCACTTCGCCCTTCTGCAGTGGATATGAAGCGTTACGACGATTACGCACAGTTTATGTTCGACAAAGGCATCATCAAATCACTACCAAAAGCCGCTGATTACGTACCGACTTTTGACTAAGGAATCTCATGAAATACCAAGACTTAATCCAAGCCTGTCAGCAAGATTGGCAAGACTACACCGAGCATGATTTTGTTAAAACGCTGGCAAACGGCACTCTGGCTCAGCCGTGTTTTCTGCATTACTTGAAGCAAGATTTTCTGTTTTTGAAGCAGTATGCTCGCGCTTATGCATTGGCGATTTACAAGGCGAAAACCTTGGCAGATATGCGTCGTGCTCTGCCAAGTGTTCATGCTCTGCTAGATTCTGAAATTTCACACCATGTGACTTACTGTGGTCAGTGGGGTTTAACCGAATCGGATTTAGAAAACGAACCTGAAGATTTCGGCACAGTGGCTTACACGCGCTACGTTCTAGATGCGGGTATGACGGGTGATCTTGTCGACTTATATGCGGCACTGGCTCCGTGTTCCATTGGTTACGCTGTGATCGGTAAAGCGTTATTAGAAAGCAGCGATACTGTTTTAGAAGGCAATCCATACGCGAGCTGGCTGCAACTGTATGGTGGTGAAGAGTTCCAGTCTGGCGTGGCAACGGGCGCAGAATACTTCAATCAACTGCTTGCTGAAATTGATATCAACAGCGAGCGCGGTCAAAACATCGTTCATATCTTTAAAACCGCAACGCGTATGGAAGTGGCTTTTTGGCAGCAAGGGCTGAACGCTCTTAATGACTAATCACGGCTAAACCTTGTCGCTAGCCAACCTGCAGCGGCTTAAAACGACTTTCTCGAATAAGGATTTACCCATGCTAACTGAACAAATCATCCAATCGTTGCGAGCAGTACGAGAGCAAAAACCACTGGTTGTGAACATCACCAACTACGTCGTGATGAACAATACGGCCAATGCGTTATTGGCGATTGGTGCTTCGCCTATTATGGCGCACTCACAGCAAGAGCTGGCAGAGATGATGTCATTTTCTGGCGCTTTGGTGATTAACATTGGCACGCTCGACAGTGTTTGGACGCCGAGAATGTGTTTTGCTGTTGAGCAAGCGAACGCGAACAACAAGGTTGTGGTTCTTGACCCTGTGGGTTGCGGTGCTAGTACGCTGCGTACCGAGACTTCTCGTGAAATTGCACGTTTAGCGGATAAATTGATCATTCGTGGTAACGCGTCTGAGATTATCGCGTTAGCGGGCGAGCAAGCGCAGAGCAAAGGTGTTGATGCGCTAGATAGCAGTGATGCAGCATTAGGCGCAGCGCAATGCTTAGTGGCTGAATACGGTGCGAATGTGGTTATTTCCGGTGAGACAGGTTACGTTGTCACTAAGAACAGCGTTGTGACGTTAAACAATGGTCACCCAATGATGCCGTATGTGACGGGCATGGGTTGTACGCTAACAGCGCTGACGGGTGCTTTCGCGGCTGTCGGTGATGACAGTGGTTTGGCTGCTGCAGCGGTATTGGGTGTGGTTGGCGAAATCGCGGCGGAAAACTCACGTGGCCCAGGTAGCTTGCAGATGAACTTACTCGATGAGCTGTATCAACTCGATGAAGAGACACTGATTCAACGTTTAAAGGTTCAGTAGGCTTAATCTAGTTCTAAACTCAAAACTGATCGTTCTAAGTTAATAGCTTTTAACTTAAAGCTCTTAACTAAAAGAAAGCCCCCGACACTTATGTGTCGGGGGCTTTTTATTGGTTCATCGTGGCTTTCCGGGGAAAGCCGCTTTTATCTTCAAGAAGAAGTAGTCTGTATCTCGAT
>NZ_JBFSTC010000117.1:0-13468 GCF_041466605.1 Vibrio sp. 10N.247.310.17
GGTATTTACATTCACTGCCATGGTGATTTCTCCAATTGATTTTCCGGTATAGCGGTTTCCGACGTCTCGGAAAACCAAGTAGTTATCTCTAAGTTACTTTTAATAACGGCTCAAAATTCAGAAGCTTTAGAAAAACTTTCAAAAAACCACAAATTAAATATTAAAATCAAATTTATCAGACACTTAAAATCTCACATTTTTTATAACAGTGGCAGCCTTCAATTGAGAATGCATTTAAAAGTGTTCAAAAAACACACTAATCACTATTTGAGTTATCCTATATAGAGAAATGAATAGTCGCCAAAGAGCTCAGATTGGTATGCTTCTTATACAAAGAGTTGAGTTGTTTGTCGTGAAACAGATAAGTGAGATCGAGGTTTTGCGGATTTGAAAGGTAAACTAGACGATCTAAAAGAAAATAAAAGTGTAGAAATAGAAAGGAAAAAGCCCCTTTTCCTGTTAAGGAAACGGGGCTAGTTGGCGTGTCAGAGCCTGTGCGGAGATCATCGAGAAATGAACACATTTCCGACGCGCCGTTGCATTCTTACCGTAAAAATGGATAGCAGGTGAGAGATGAGAGAGCTAAACACCCGATAGTAAGTATGCTTGCCAGTTTCCCTTGCTACGCAGTTCACGTCTGAACACGAGTAGCAAGTTCAACCAATAACTATTGCAATAGTGATATTGCAGAGTTAGGCAACTGTTTTGCTTGAGCAAGTATTGATGTACCTGCCTGTTGCAGAATTTGAGCTTTGGTCATTTGCGTTGTCTCTTTCGCAAAGTCTGTATCTTTGATTCGGCTGTTTGAAGCGTCTACGTTCTCTTGAACATTTGCCAAGTTATTAATACTGTGGCTTAAACGGTTCTGCTTCGCACCCAAATCAGCACGCTGTGAATCGACATACTGCATCGCAGAATCAATTACACCGATTGCGTTTTGTGAACCAGCAACGGTATTCAAGTCGATATCCTGAACCAATGAAGTTCGACCTTCACTTTTAAGGCCTAGCTCAGAGGCTAAACTGCCCGAGATCGACATCGCGCCTTCTAAATCAGGTTCCGCAACAAATATTTGCATGCGACCTTCATCCGTCACAGACGCATTCACTAGATCAGATTGGCCGTTAATGTAAGTTGCTAGTTCTTCGATATCTTCACCCACTTTGGCGCTTATATCGAGAACAATGGCTTCACCCGCTTTAGTTTTAAATTCAAACTTAAGGTCTTTTGCTGTTGGTGGAACTTCCCAACTATTGTCTTTAGCGTGTTCAGAGTCGAACGTCGTTCCTCCCATGCGGAAGTCATCAGCACGAATACTGGTTAACGCCATGATCATAGCTTCACCAGAGTTTGAACCAATCTGGAATGAAGCTTCACCGAATGAACCATTCAATAGACGACGGCCACCGAAAGCAGTGGTCTCTGCGATACGGTTAAGCTCATCTTGAAGTGCCATTGTCTCTTCGTTTAGCGCTTGACGCTCTGCCGGAGAGTTGGTGCCGTTTGATGATTGAATCGCCAAGTCACGCATGCGTTGTAATACGTTCGTTGATTCATTCATCGCACCTTCTGCTGTCTGAGCAATCGAAATACCATCATTAGCATTACGCATTGCTACATCCAGACCACGTGATTGCGCGGTTAAGCGGTTCGAGATTTGCAGGCCTGCCGCATCATCTTTTGCGCTATTGATTTTATGACCTGATGACAAACGCTCCATAGAAGTCGCTAAGTCATTAGACGATTTATTCAAGTATCGCTGTGCTGTCATAGCAGATACGTTAGTGCTTACATTAATAGCCATATTGCTCTCCTTATGAGTTCGCAAAGTCACTGCGAAGCGGCCAGCTTTACTCTCATATGGATAAGCACTGACCGTGTATTACGCGATAAACCCTAGATAAGGTTTAAGATCTGTATTAATCATTTATGCAAATTATAAAAGCATGTTGTGTGCCAACTTTTATTTTAATTCCAATAAACTTAAAATAAACATAAAAAACAAACACTTAAACCATAACCCCCATAGGAGCTAATTATATCAAGTCGAGAAAATAAGATATTGATATCTCTCGTTGCCGTTTTTTGCCGCTATTTTTCAAACATGCCACACTGAACAAAAAAGTGGCAATCCATAGAATTATTCGCACATATGGCATAGCACATACGGCAGAGAATTAACCCCAGATTAACGGCTGTTCATAGCTAAATATAATTAAACAAGGTCAGGTCTTTCGTCTTGCCAAACGCTTGTTGTGAAGCTTGTAGCGCTCGAGAGTTTTCATTGAATTCAATGATGGCTTTCGAATAGTCCAAGTCTTCAAAATTGCTTTTTGCTTTCGCTAAAGACAACTTAAAATCTTCATGTTGCTGCTCTTGAATATCCAATGTACTCAAACGAGCACCGACATCCGTTCTCGCTTTAGTCAAATGAATAAATGCGGCATGAAACTCTTCGGTCATTTGGTGCAGCTTTGCCGTTGCCGATGCATCTGATACAGGGTTTTCTGCCTGTTCGGCGGTCTCTTTGAACGTATCAAAGATAGAGAATGTCTCTCTCGGCTCTAAAATGATCGAGTCACCTTTCGTGATTTGTCCTTTAAATTGAATATTCAGACCTTCATAGACAACCCCCGTCGAAGGGTCATAATCTTCTGCAGCAACCACTGCACCATCTTTTTCAAGCTGATAAGCGAACTTACCCGTCTGCATATCAACAAAAGTGACTTTATAAGTTGCACTATCGTCAGCTGTATTGGTTGCACGCCCTAGTAATAACTCAGAGGCAGGTTCAAGGTCATATTGAGGCTCGTAATCACCGAACGGATTATCTATTTCCATAAATAACTTACTGCCCGGATCATTCATTGCCATTTCAAAGCTAGTTGCGACTCGCATCTTTCGTTGGTAGTCATCACCTTGATACGAGACATTCCCTTCGTTATCTCGAAAGAACGGTTGGCTCTTAGGCTTGGTTCCTGAAAATGTATAATTACCCGACTCATCTTGAGCGTTAGCTAAATGCAGGAGGTTGCTCGATAATTCTTGAATTTCTCGTTTCTTAGCTAAACGGTCTTCCGGAGAAAGTGCACCGTTAATCATTTCCATCACGGTTCGTTTTGCTTCATCCGCGAACCCTTCCGAGTTGGCGACCATGACTTCATGATGTTCAAGGCGGTTTCTAATTAGAGTGATCGCATCGACATACTGTTTAAGTTGCTCAGATTGCTGGCCGATGTTTTGTAAATAATGCGTCGCCAAAGGATCATCACTCGCCGACTGTAATTTCTTACCGGAAGCCAGTTGTGCTTGATTATGATGCACCTTGTTTTCTTGGCGGCGAAAGTCATTTTGTACTGACTGATAATTATGAAAGCTAGAAATACGAGTCAACATTTATATCTCCTACCTCAAAGCCAAAATAGTATTAAACGTATCATTGGCGGCTTGCATGATGCGTGAAGAAGCCATGTACGCTTGCTGAAATTTCATCATATTTGCCGCTTCTTCATCTAGGTTCACCCCAGAGACTGAAGCAATACGTTCTTGAGCTGACTCTTTTTCTAGCCTAGCAATATCACTCAAGCGATTTGCCGTTGAAGATTTCAAGCCCGTATTGGTATTCAAGTTGTGGTAAAGATCTAAAATAGTAGACTCACCATCATCCAAGACTTTGCCTGTTTGGAGATCTTGCAATTTACGCAAGTTGCCATTGTCACCTTCTGATGGGACAAGGTTTGCCGTAAATTTATCGTTTGCCACCGCGCCCGGTGTAAGTTCAAACGTTGTGCCATTAATTGTCACAGGGCCTTGTGGTGGATACGGTTGAGGCTGCATAAGTATGTTGCCCTTAGGATCGGTAACCGCAAACTGTTCGCCCTTTGGTGACACGATCACTTCAAACTCTCGTAATTGACCTGCCGCCAAAATTTTGAAACCAGCAGTACCTTTGGCAAAGGTAGTTGATGCCTCATAGCTTTGCGCCGCAATATCTTTAGGGTCTTTGGTTTCCATCTGAATCTGCGCGGCAAAGTTGCGGGTTGGGCGTAGTAAAAGCTTCTCACCCAGTTCAGGCGGATTTCGAACTTCCACTCGCATGCCATCTAAATAAAAGGCATTGCCGGTTGAATTAGTGCTAACTTTTACCGTTTCACCATCTGGCTTAATCACCACATAATCGCTGCCATCGTATTTCAGACCATACTCGCCGCCTTTCAGAGCAGAAGTATCATCAATATAAACCGCGACATCCGCTTTTGACTGTCCGTGAGCAGTAACACGAGACTTAGCCACTAACTCAGAGTTCACATCGGTAAACAGGTTTTTGCCTACATTGCCATTGAGATCCAAACCTTGCGATTGCAGTGCATTGACCTCGTATGAAAACGCGGTCGCCAAACGACCAAGCTCATCCATAACTGCAGGAATATGTTCATCACGCATGTCTAACATCGCGCCGATTTGTCCATCAATATCGCGGTTAGTAATCGCCTTTAATGACTTTCCTTCAACGATAGCAAGACGACGCTGATGTGCATCTGGTACGCCATCGATCATTTTCAGTTGGCTCGCTTCTGTACCAGAAACTAAGGTATGACCATTACCGATATGGACATTAAACCCTTCATTATTAGCTCGTGGTGTCACCGTCACTTTAGTGTAACCAGAAAGCTCATTAACTAGCTGTTCGTGTTGATCTTGTAGATCATTATGAGGTCCGGGAGTTCGTACCATTAGTCGCTGAAGATCACGGATCTCGTATGCAATTTGGTTAACTCTCTCGATACCCATGTCTAATTTCTTATTCGCAGAATCAGACTGTTGACGAACTGTTTCATGAAATTCATTTAACGTTTTACTTAATAACCCAGCTTTTTCTATGACGACTTTTCGTGTACCCACATCATTCGGGGTATCAGCGAGCGTCTTAACAGAATCAAACCACTCATTAAGGTTCTCTGGGATCTTCTTCGAAACAACCGATGACAACATGCTTGACAGCATATCCAGGTTAGCTTCGGTATCCGCTTTGTTAGCGGCATTGGTTGTTGATAAGTTAAGTTCCTTGACGGCAAACTGGTCCCACGAGCGGCGAACATTTTCCACATGCACGCCCATACCGTAGGTTTGACCACCGTACTGGCGCGGGTCATTCACACCTTGAACCACAGACTGACGGCTATAGCCTTCTGTGTTGGCGTTAGAAATGTTATGACCTGTGGTGTTTAGCTGTCTCTGAGCAGTAAGAACACTTTGTGCTCCTACATTCAGAAGATCCGACGCCATAATGCCCCCAAAAAACTTAACAAAATCAGCATGAACTGATTAACTACTACAGCTTATTATTAAGATATTTAGCAATATATGTGCCAATAGAAATAACGGAGAGTTAAAAGACAATAATTCATTGAAGTGTAAGGAGAAAACCATGGATGGCGCGTAAGACTGAAGGAGCGGATAAGAAAAGAGCCTGCCGGTGGCAAGCTCTCGAGTGCATTCAATAACGCTATTTCATCTCATCAATCTTAGCTTTAACTCGTAAAACTTTGTCGGCATAGTTAGGGTCGGTTGCGTAACCCGCCTGGTGAATGCCTTTGATGAAATTCTCAGAGTTACCTTGATGCTGCAATGCCGTTTCGTATCTTGGGTTTTCGTTCAAGAACTTCACGTAATCATTAAAGCTATCTTCGAAATTAGAGTAAGAACGGAAAGAAGCAGACTCTTTAACGGCTGTTTTACCATGGAACTCAAGTGTCTGCGTAGCAACCTTATCGCCCTTCCAACTTCTATCGGCTTTGATGTTGAATAGGTTGTTGCTGTTGCCCAAAGAGTTCTTAATCATCTTAGAGCCCCAACCTGTTTCAAGTGCCGCTTGTGCCAATAGCAGTGACGAATCGACACCGAGTGCGCTCGCCGCTTTTTCAGCGTAAGGCTTCATTGAGGCAACAAACGATTCTGGAGAGTCGAAGGAAACGGGTTGTTTTGCTGCTGACACGTCTGTTGCTGACATAGCTTGCGCAGATTGAACATCCGACACTCTATCTTCTGAACGCCCCGAGTATTGCGGTCTTCGCAGTGAAGTATCAAAGCCTTCATTGCGAACCTTATCTTCAGTTGCATCATTTGCTTGGCCAGCACTTAACTGAGCTACGATCATGTCCGCAAGACCGAGCGAACCAGATGCACTGAGTTCACTCGCCATCTGGTCATCTTGCATCTGACGATAAAACTGTTCATTCTGGCTGTTCAACATATCTGACTTAAAGCTCGAGTTCGCATCGCGCATCGACTTAAACAACATCGAGGTAAAAATAGATTCAAACTGTTTTGCTGCAGCGGTTAGCGCTTCTTTTTCACTGCCTTCTTCACCGCTTACCGCTTGTTGACGAAGACGGTCTAGGCTACCAATATCGTGGATAAAGCCGATGTCATTGTTATTTTTAATCATGCTTTACCCCTTAAATAATGATCAACTGACCTTCAATTGCACCCGCTTGTTTCAGTGCTTGAAGGATTGCCATTAAATCAGAAGGTGCGGCGCCGACTTCATTGACAGCGCGTACCAAATCATCAAGCGTTAAACCGGGTTCGAACTTGAACATTTTACCATCGGCTTCGGTTACTTCGATGTCCGAATCAGGAACGACTACCGTTTGACCACCAGAGAATGCGTTAGGTTGACTCACGTTTAGATTTTCTTTGATTGCGACTGTCATGCCGCCGTGTGTTACTGCTGCTGCTTTTAAGCGCACATGCTTACCAACAACAATAGTACCGGTACGAGAGTTAACAATGATTTTTGCAGAGCCCTCTGCAGGGTCAAATTCGATGTTTTCGATGGCAGACAAGAAAGCCACACGTTGGCTGATTTCACGTGGCGCACGAACTTTTACAGAAGTCGCATCGACCGCAGACGCCATTTGAGGGCCTAGGAAATTATTAACCGCATCAGCTAAACGCTGAGCCGTAGTAAAATCAGATTGGATTAAGTTGAAAGTGATGTAGTCACCACGACCAAATGGGGTTGGGATTTCTTGCTCTACCGTCGCACCGCTAGAGATGATACCGACGTTAGGGTTATTACCAACGAGCTTAGAACCATCGTTGCCTTGAGCACTAAAACCACTCACAACCAAATTACCTTGTGCCACAGCGTACACTTGACCGTCTAGACCTTTAAGAAAAGTCTGCAGCAAAGTACCACCACGAAGGCTTTTTGCTGAACCAATAGACGACACCGTTACGTCTACTTCCTGACCTTGCTTAGAGAATGCCGGAAGTTCAGCGGTAACGATTACCGCCGCAACGTTTTTGGTTTTTGGCTTGGTGCCAGGCGGCAATTGAATGCCAAAATTTTGCAGCATTGCGTTAAACGTTTGATCGGTAAAGGGAGTTGTCTCACCGGTGCCCGGCAAACCTGTGACCAAACCATAACCGACAAGTTGGTTACTACGAACACCCGCTACTTTTGCCACGTCTTTTATACGCGCGGCATGAGCACTGGTGGCAAGAAATAGCATGCCGAAGAGTACGAGTGTCAGTTTTTTCATTGAGTAACCTGTCTGTATTGCTTTAATTTATAATGAGTTAGCTTGAAATTAGATAATTCTTAAAGTGCCAGTATGTCGACACAGTCTCAAGCTCTACAAAGATACATTAAAGAATCGTGCCAAGAACCCAGGTTCTTGCATATCTTTCTGCACACCCGTACCTGAGTACTGAATTCGTGCATTCGAAACACGGTTCGAAGCAATGGTATTCTCAAAGTCGATATCGTCAGGGCGGATGGTGCCACTTAAGCGAATGTACTCATCACCCGTATTCAACGTCATCCACTTTTCACCGCGAACCACTAGGTTGCCATTAGCTAATACTTCAATAACTTCAACGGTAATGTAACCGCTAATGCTGTTACTTTGGTTAGCTGATGCATCTCCAGCAAAGGTGTTGGTGTTACTCAGATCGTAAGAAAAGTTGTATTTACCAAGTTCTAGATTTTCACCACCTACAGCTAACGGTTCCATCGATGCATCGTTCGATTTAGACATATCTGCATTAGCTTTTTTAGTCGCTCGCGTATTCTCATCTAACGCAACTGTAATAATGTCACCAATACCGCGAGGTTTTGAGTCGTCATACATGCTACCAATGTGGTTAGCATTGAACAGTGAGCCTGTTGCTGCCGCATAATGCTCTTGTTTTTTCTTCGGGTTAATTGGCGCCCATGCAGGATCACCAGCAATAGGGTCCGTTCTATCTCGAAGTGTGTCGATAATACCAGAGCTTTCCTGGGCAGCCTTGTCGCCTTCTACAGCATCAACCACAGTCGTTGCGTTCTCTTGCGCCGGAGTTTCAATTGGCTCCAGTGTGGTACAACCCGTCATAGATAAAAACAGAGCTAAACAAACAATACGTTTCATGGCGATGTACTCTCAGCAGACAATAGTAAACAGAACGATTAAAAGAAATAAGTAAACAGCGAATTAACCAGCTACAGCTGTTGGTTAACGAAGCTCATCATCTTATCTACCGCCGAGATAACTTTTGAGTTCATTTCGTATACACGTTGAGCTTCGATCATGTTAACCAACTCTTCAGTTACGTTTACATTAGATGCTTCAAGCATAGACTGACGAACATTACCTAAGCCATTCAACCCCGGAACGCCCTCTTGCGGGTCACCACTTGCACCTGTAGGCAAGTAAAGGTTTTGGCCAATGGGCTCTAAACCACCTGGGTTTACAAAATCAGTAATGGTGATTTGACCAACCACGACGTTGTCTTGCTGACCACGTAGACGAACCGACACCTCACCATCGTTACCAACCGTTACCGAGATCGCGTCTTCAGGAATAACGATTTCGGGTTGTAGGGCATAACCTTGACCCGATGTTACGATCGCACCGTCACCGTTCAATGTGAACTGACCATTACGGCTGTAACCTGTTTCACCGTCTGGCATCTCAACTTGGAAGAAACCGTCGCCTTCAATCATCATATCTAGACTATTCGACGTTGTTTGTGCGTTACCGTGAGTGTGCACCTTTTGAGTTGCAACTACCTTAGAACCAGCACCCAACATCAAACCACTTGGCAACTCAGTATTCTGAGACGATTGGCCACCTGGTTGGTTAATATTCTGATAGAACAAATCTTCAAACACCGCACGGCTCTTTTTAAAACCAATGGTTGAGGCGTTGGCAAGGTTGTTTGAAATTGTTGAAATATTGGTTTGTTGGGCGTCTAAACCGGTTTTACTTACCCATAATGCTGGATGCATAGCAATTTCCTTAAAATTCTATTAGCTCATACGAAGCAGTGAATCAGACGACTTGTCCATTTCCTCTGCTGTGCTCATCATCTTGACCTGCATTTCAAACTGACGTTGTAAGTCAATTAAGCTGGTCATTTCACCTACGGCATTTACGTTACTGCCTTCGATAGCACCTTTAAGCAACGTTACCGCTGCATCTGCTTCGTATGCCTGATCTGGGTTTTTCGAACGGAAGAGGCCATTCGTATCTTTAAACAAGCTTTGGTTATCTGGACGCACAAGCTTGATACGATCAACTACGGCTAATTCTTCAGCTGGAGCGCCTTGAGGAATCACCGAAATCGTACCATCTGTACCAATTTCTACTTTACTGATTGGGATTGGGAGCGTGATTGGTGCGTCGTTTTCACCAAGCACTAAATGGCCACTTGCGTTGGTAAGCAAACCGTTTTGGTCAACCCTTAGGTTACCGTTACGGGTTAAACCTTCACGGCCAGTATTGTCCATTACTGAAATCCAACCATCACCTTGAATGGTGACATCGAGATCTCGGCCAGTAGTAACCACACTACCCTGAGCGAAATTATGACCCGGACGCTCTGTCATGCTGAAAACACGAGTAGGCATGCCTTCGCCATACGCTTGCATTGAACGTGCCTGTGCTAAATCAGCACGGAAACCCGTTGTACTTACGTTGGCGAGGTTGTTTGAACGCAGCTGCAAAGCCTGCATATTTTGCTTAGCGCCACTCATGGCAAGAAACAGTGCGCGATCCATAATTTTGCTCCAAAAAATCATTTTCTGGAACTAATAAAGCAAACACTATGCCAACATTTTTAACTGTTATTTATCAAAAACTTAAATGAAAAAACAACAAAAAAGACTGATCGCAAAGGATCATTGAGGAAGAATTGTTGCCAGAGGCATTACCGGGCGGCAATAGGGGCGGCAAATAGACAAGCAAGCAGCCATACGTAATTCACCAACAATACCCAATTCAATAACATTGAATTGGGTATTCGCAGATGATTCAAACGCTCGAAACGATTAACGAATCTGAAGAATATTCTGTTGTAGTTGGTTGTGTACTTCTAGAGAACGAGAGTTCGCTTGGAAGTTACGTTGAGCAGAAATCAAATCAACCAATTCTTGAGTCATATCGATATTCGACTGCTCTAGTGAGCCATTGTTGATACTACCAAATGAACCTTTATTTGATTCACCCCAGATTTTATCACCTGAAGCCTTAGTAGAATCCCATTGAGTGCCGCCTTTCTTATCTAGACCATGTTCATTAGGTACACGAACTAAACCTACGCGGCCTAGTATCACATTTTCACCGTTTGAGTAACTGCCTAGAACACTGCCGTACTCATCGAAATCGATTTTGGTTAAGAAACCAGTTGTCGCGCCATCTTCATCAAACCTAGACAGTTCGAATGGAGCGGCAAACTGAGTTGAAGAATCCAGACCAAAGTTAAGTACCTGTGTCGGATCTGCGCCGTTCAAATCAACTGCGTTCTCACCAGCGCCGATTGGATCAGATAGAATTGGCTGACCACTGTTAAGGCTTGCTAAGGTACCGTCATTGTTGAATTTCATGGTGTGACCAACATGACCTGCTGAATTCGTCGCGTCGCCACCAGTAATGTTTACCGGCTTCTCGCCCGTTTCATCTGACATGGTGTAGTACGTTTGCCAAGTATTCGGTTGAGTCTGATCTTTTAGGTAGTAAGTCGTTAACTTGTAAGACTGTCCCATAGAATCGTAGACCGTCGAAGACGTTGCACGGTTATAGGTATCTGGATCTTTGAAATCAAATGTTGCCGGGTCTTTAAGATCACCGTTCGCAGGAAGGTTAACCCCTACTTCAATGTTTTCTGTCTGTTTAGGCTTACCAAACTCAGCTGGAATGTCGAGAGGCTTTGGTGCATAAGAAAGAACTTCACCCGAGTTTGGATCGACATCATAACCTAAAAGAAACTCATCATTGGCCGTAACCATGTAGTTGTCTTTGTTTAGGTGAAATGCACCATTACGCGTTAGTTCATTGATCTCTGGCACCATACGGTCTTTCGATACTGCAAAGAAACCTGTACCACTTACACGCAAGTCCATTGGGTTATTCGTATAGATACTTGAACCTTCATGGAACTGTTGTGCCACTTGGCTAGCTTGCGCACCGCCTCCTGGCGTCGTTTTTGCGTTAGTGAACAACGAGCTTGAGTAAACATCCCCGAACTCCGCACGAGACTCTTTAAAGCCAAATGTGTTTGCGTTCGCAATGTTGTTACTGGTTGTATTCAGGTCTAACTGTGCAGCGGATAGACCGCTTAAAGATACATATGACATTCCAATATTCTCCTAATCTAGCTAGCATAATCACTCTAAAAAGAGCTACGCTTTACCAACTTCTAGTACTTCAGCAAGTCGTACTGGCGATGTAAAACCAGCCAGATTGAGTAGTACGTTGCCATCGCCTTTACCAAGAAGCACACTGTTCACGTTCGCATAACTCGACACTTGGAACTCTGTGTTCTCACCTTCCAATAAACCCGACGCTTTCACGTTGTATTTACCGGCCGGCAATGGATTACCGTCTTCGTCTTTTCCGTCCCACTCAACACGCGTGTCACCAGATGGTTTTGAGCCGATATCAAAAGTGCGAACCAATTGGCCAACTTCATTCTCAACACGGACCATTACATTGTCCATTGCCTGAGGAAGCTTAACCATTGACGCCATACCGCCATCACCTTGTTTCACACCTGCCGCTCCAGGAACCAATACATCGCGGCCAACCAAAGAGGATGCCTGCAGTGCTTGGTTAGAAGTCATTGATGAATTCAAGCTTTCAAACTGTGTATTCATTTTGCCAATGCCATCTACGGTCGCAAATGAAGCCATTTGCGCAATCATCTGGTCATTGCTAACCGGCTTAAAAGGGTCTTGTTGTGCAAGTTGCTTAGTCAACAACGATAAGAAGTCATCTTGTTTAAGATCTTGCTTACCTGTTGTTTCATCGGGCTTCTTAGCACCGTCTTGAAGACTCTTCAGCTGGTCAACATAGGACAAGCCGCTTTGACCAACATTGTTGATTCCAGCCATTTGCTACCTCCTTATCCTTATTGACCCATCTGCAGCGTACGCAGCAGCATTTGTTTACTCGAGTCAGCAACCTGTACGTTTGTTTGATACGCACGTGATGCTGAAATCATGTTAGCCATTTCTTCCATAACGTTAACGTTAGGCTTATAGATGTAGCCTTCGTTGTTCGCTAACGGGTGATCTGGGTTGTACTCCGCATTCAGCGGTTTATCGCTTTCTACGATACCTAATACTTTTACTGGCACAGTGTGACCACTATTACGTGCCTGATTTAACTCAGCGCCAAACACTGCGTGGCGAGCCTTGTAAGTGTCTTTAGCAGAGCTACTTACACTGTCTGCGTTAGCAAGGTTACTTGAGGTAGTATTTAGACGAACAGATTCAGCACTCATCGCAGAACCAGTCACATTGAATACATTAAATAAGCTCATCTAGTTATTCCCCTTTTATCGCTTTAGTTAAATTCTTGAACTTACTTCCTAAGAAGTCGAGAGAGGCTTGATGCCTAATTTGGTTTTGCATGAAAAGATTTCGTTCCAAATCCAAATCAACCGTATTGCCATCTCCAGTATCAGGTTGCGTAGGAATTCGATACTTCGTTTCCCCATTCACCGTTGTTGAGGCAGAAATATGCCGACCGTCTGTTCGGCTAAGACCAATGCTTGCCCCAGAACTTGCCGCCTGCAGTGATTTATTAAAGTCTAATCCCTTTGCTTTATACCCAGGCGTGTTAGCTTGCGCGATATTGGTGGAAAGCACCTCAGCGTTACGCTCACGTACACCAACTGTGTGCTGGTGAATGCCTAAAGCATTGTCAAAAGAAATAGCCATGTAAACCTCAACTCAAGAACTGACTGTTATGAAATAACCTAAGCAATATATATACCAACTTTAAAAACAAAGTGGCCGACCATTACTTTTACAGGTTACTCGTGGGTAAACTTGCAATATACAAGCCAACAAATAGAGTAAATTGGAATGTCACTCTGACTTAAAGATATAGATTAAATTAGAAAAAGAAAACCCAGCACTTGGCTAATGCCGATCAGTTAAAGCCAAAGTGATCGGTTGAAGGATCCTTCCGAG
>NZ_JBFSTC010000118.1:0-13444 GCF_041466605.1 Vibrio sp. 10N.247.310.17
TCGCCCAAACTGGTTAAATTTTAACAGTGACAACTATCCTGCCAGAGGGGGATATCTAGAGACTTAATATTTAAAAGTTGCTTTTGGCTGGATAAAAATCGTTCAGATTTACGTTCTAGCGCAATAATAAGAGATTTCACAGTAAAAAAACACCTATTGCTAATAATTTAACCCATAAGAAATTAATATAAATATCAACAAAAGTAACCCCCCTATTTCTCATAATTAGAACCAATCTAAAACAAATGTTGTTCATTATTCCAATTATGTTCAACTTCGTGACTCTGTAACGTAAATTGCTCCCAATCGATAACATTTATTGTCTTAAAATGTTATCAATTACTAAACAAAGTGATATTAAAACACCATAGGTTAATTGCGCGATTGCATATAAATACAATTGCACACCAATTCAGCTTGTATAATATTTCTTAAGAATTGACGAGAGGATATAATCAATAGATCTTCATTCTTTGGGTATTGAGTCTTTTATATTAAACACTTCCAATAAACCACCAATTGAGAGAATACAATCGGTCACTGAAACTAACCTGCACCTCCCACCTCAGAAACAACACAACAAAAGACTTTATTATGATGCTCTACAAAGCTCAGGTATAGACGAGTTAATATTAATATCAGGCTAAAGATCTTGGAGAATTGTTCCGCAAATCTCAGAAACAATGCTAGCCATTGAGTGCTACTATCTTCATAGAATTAATATACTAACTATTGGATACCTTATGATTAAGTTCGCTGTAATTGGAACCAATTGGATTACAAAGAAATTTGTTCAAGCTGCTCATGAGTCACAATCAATGCAGTTGGCTGCTGTTTATTCACGAAATCTGGCCAGCGCGGCACAGTTCGCCCAAGAATTTAACGTTGAAACGACGTATGACTCACTCGACGCATTGGCAAATGACAACACAGTTGAAGCCGTGTACATCGCTTCACCAAACTCACTGCACTGCGAGCAATCTATCTTGATGATGGAACACGGCAAGCATGTCATCTGTGAGAAGCCTGTCGCATCGAATATTGAAGAAGCAACACACATGTTTGAGGTCGCTCAGAAGAACGGTGTGGTGCTGTTTGAGGCGTATAAATCTCAGTATCTACCGAACTTTGAGCAAGTTCAACTCGGCTTAAAAAAGATAGGCAAAGTGCATAAAGCGCACATCAACTACTGTCAATATTCATCGCGTTACCAGAAATACCTAAACGGCGAGAACCCAAACACCTTCAACCCAGCTTTCTCTAATGGTTCATTAGTCGATATTGGCTTCTACTGCGTAGCCGCGACTGTTGCTCTGTTTGGTGAACCTGAGAATGCACAGGCTTCGGCAAAGCTACTTGACTCAGGTGTGGATGCGCATGGCTGTGCGATCTTCCAGTATCCAGAATTTGATGTAACCCTTGCGCACTCTAAAGTCAGCGACTCTTACGTACCAAGCGAGATCCAAGGCGAACAGGGATCGATCATCATCGATCACATTGCAGAATGCACCGACGTTAAGATTCGCTATCGTGATGGCACGGTAGAAAACCTTACTCAAGCACAAAGAGAAAACTCCATGAGTTACGAGGCCCAAGCCTTTGCAAACTGCATTGCTGGTGACAAAAGTACACAAGCTCAAGCCAAACTACGTGCTTTAACCGTTGCAAAGTTGATTACAGATATGCGTCAACAAGTTGGTGCCGTTTATCCCGCCGACAAATAACACCCCAAGCATGTTAACCAACTGATTTTTAAGAAATGCCGATTTATGCATAACTAAATTTAATCTTTACGACAAATAACCGGATTAGTTGATTGGGATACCATCTGTTTAAATCCGCGTTCGATATCTGTCGTATTTATTTTATTGAAGGTGTGTAAAGTGTTTTCAGTTGATGATCGCGTTGTTGCAACAAAAGGTGTTGAGCTAGGTGAAATGGTAGTAATTGGCCTAAGTGCTGGTGGTGGCTACGTTCATGTTACAACAGTAGAAGGCGCAATAATGACGCTTACTTACCCTGCAAAAGACCTTAAAAAAGCATAGTTAACCGCTCCGCTCTTTTAGTCGTCACTCTGCTAAAGGTAACAAAATTGAGGCTTTGGCTGACTTCATTCTTCTGCATTAGAGTGAGCAGCCAGAGCCTTTTTTGTGCCCGTGATTTACCCACCAGCTTCCCCACTAATTTACTCATTACCATAAAGTCCAATCCAACGGACAATAGAATTCAGTAAAGAGTATCTACACTAAATACTTATTGTCTGGTAGTGCATGCTGTTTATTAGTGCTAAGCGTTTACTGGAACTTGGCATTTATTGATGCTTAGTATTCGTAAGAGTTTCTGGTACATTAGCATTATCTTATACTTGTAATGACCATAAATGAGGGAAGCTATGAAGCTTTACATTTACGACCACTGCCCTTTCTGTGCAAGAGTTGCCTACATTGCTCAATCTCTCGGCTTGAACATCGAACTTGTTTCTGTGGATTATGATGATGCCCAAACCCTTATCGATCTGATCGGTAAAAAAATGGTGCCCGTCTTACAGAAAGACGATGGTTCTATTATGGCCGAAAGCCTAGACATCATTGCTTATTTCATGGATTTGAAATCAAATGATGAGCAACGTGAACCTTCAGAGCAGGCTACTCTTTTCCAAAGCCGATCTTTCCCTCTCACTCAACAGATCGGACGCCCACGGTGGTGGAACCTCGACTTGGCTGAATATCGTTCGGCTGGAGCAAAAGAAGCTTGGCGTGTTAGTAAAGAGACCGAAGGCTTTAATTTTGAAGAGCTCTTAGAAAAGACCCCACAATACGTTCAACTGATTAACCCATTGCTGAAAGATGCAGAGCTTCTATTGGAGCTAGAGAATGGTGAATCATCGCTACCTTTGATTGATCAAGCTCTTTATTTCTCAATGCTTCGCGGTTTCTGTGTCGAACCAAGTATCGAATGGCCACAAGCACTTGAACATTGGCTCGAAAAACAGAGCAAAACGCTTAGCATCATGCTGCTTCGCTAATTTGTTGAGTCGTTAATAGTTAACAGTTAACAGTTAATAGTTAATAGCTAACAACCAGCTAAAAGAAAAATCGAAGCTCCCCGAACCATTGTCCGTACGAGCTTCGATTTTTATGACTCAATTGTCTTTTTCTACAACAAGCGCCTTCTCAAACCTGTACGTTCCAAGATTCGTGTCGAAATCTCTTCAACAGACAGTGACGAGGTGTTGATGTATGGAATGGCTTCACGTCTGAACAAACCTTCTACCGTTTGCAGCTCATACAAACATTGAGAGTCACTCGCGTATTCGCTGCCTGCTAAGCGGTTCTCACGAATTTCAGTGAGCCTTTCTGCATCAATGGTTAAACCAAACAGCTTATGACGATATATCTCAAATTCCGGTAGCAACCTTAAGCGAGCAATATCATCATGGATAAACGGATAGTTTGCGACGCGTAAACCAAACTGCATTGCCATGTACAAGCTCGTTGGCGTTTTACCGCTGCGAGAGACTCCCAACAAGATAATGTCTGCCTCTTCCAAGCCTTTTAAAGTAATACCGTCGTCGTGCGCTAACGTGTATTCGATAGCAGCAATACGGTCGAAGTATTTGTCCGAGTCTTTATTGACGCTACGAGAACGCTGCAGCTTCGGCTTAGGCGCCATTTTCGTATCATCTTGCACTTTCTGCACGATACTTTCTAACACGTCATAACAATGCGCAGGCGCATCTAACAGCTTCAGTTTTATCTCCGGAATCACAATCGAGAAAAAGACTAAAGGTTCATGGCCTGTTGCTCGATATGAAATCTCGATCTCTTTCAATAAATCAGAAAGTTTGTCTTCACTTTCGACAAACGGGAAGGTTTTTTCATTAGCTTTGAATGGGAATTGACCTAGAACAACATGCCCTAAAGTCTCACATGTTATGGCCGTTCCATCAGAAACATAGAATACATCACGACTTTGGATATCAATTTGCATTTTTTATTTAATGTTTAAAATTATTTTGAGTAGGATGGGAACCATAATATATATAACGAAACCCTGCTGACAATTACGTCCCCCACAGCTTTAGAAAATAATTTACATTTTTTTAAACTGATACGTAATCGTTTGCCTTTAAATCCCTACAATGCTTGCTATGTTTCTGGAGAAATAAATGCAAAATAACACCCTATGGTTCAATGGCCTTTCCATGGAAGATGTCGACAAAGTCGGCGGTAAGAATGCTTCACTTGGCGAGATGGTTTCTAACCTAGCCAACGCTGGCGTATCAGTACCTAATGGTTTTGCTACCACATCTTATGCGTTTAACAACTTTCTTGACTACAAAGGTCTTGATGAGCGCATTCACCAACTCCTTGATGAACTTGATGTTGAAGACGTTGACGCACTGCGTAAGACAGGTGCAACAATTCGACAATGGGTTCTAGACGCACCCTTCCCAGAATCACTAGAGCAAGATATCCGTGATAACTACCGCGAACTGATTGAAGGCAACGAAGAATTGTCTGTTGCGGTTCGCTCATCGGCAACAGCTGAAGACCTTCCAGATGCTTCTTTTGCAGGCCAACAAGAAACCTTCCTTAACGTGAAAGGTATCGATGCGGTTATCGAAGCGACTAAACACGTGTTCGCTTCTCTGTTTAACGATCGCGCTATCTCTTACCGAGTACACCAAGGCTTTGATCACCGCGGCATTTCATTGTCTGCGGGCATCCAGCGTATGGTTCGCTCAGACAAAGCCTCTTCAGGTGTGATGTTCACGCTTGATACTGAATCAGGCTTCGACCAAGTGGTATTCATCACCTCTTCTTGGGGCTTAGGTGAAATGGTCGTGCAAGGCGCGGTGAACCCAGATGAGTTCTACGTTCACAAGCCAATGCTAGAAGCGGGTCACTACCCAGTGGTTAAAAAGACGTTTGGTTCTAAGTTGATCAAGATGATCTACTCAACCAACCAAGAGATCGGCAAGCAAGTTGATATCATCGACACAGATACTCAAGAGCGTAACGAGTTCTCACTGAACGATGAAGAGATCAAAGAATTAGCAAAACAAGCGATGATCATCGAGAAGCACTACCAACGTCCAATGGACATTGAGTGGGCAAAAGATGGCATCGACGGCAAGCTTTACATCGTTCAAGCTCGTCCTGAAACCGTATGTTCTCAAAGTGACCAAAATGTCATTGAGCGTTACGAGCTAAACACCAAAGCAGATGTCTTGGTGGAAGGACGTGCTATCGGTCAACGTATTGGCTCTGGCCCTGTTCGCTTGGTTGATTCACTAGACCAAATGTCACTGGTTCAAGAAGGCGACGTACTGGTAACAGACATGACAGACCCAGACTGGGAACCTGTGATGAAGAAAGCGTCTGCGATTGTGACTAACCGTGGTGGCCGTACTTGTCACGCAGCAATCATCGCTCGTGAGCTAGGTATTCCAGCAATCGTTGGCTGTGGTACAGCGACAAGCAGCCTGAATGATGGCGACACCGTAACAGTGTCATGTTCAGAAGGCGAAACAGGCTACGTTTACCAAGGCGAACTCGATTTCGAGATCAAACGTTCTGAGGTTGATGAGCTACCAATGCTGCCAACTAAAGTAATGATGAACGTTGGTAACCCAGACCGTGCCTTCGACTTCGCTCAAATCCCGAACGAAGGTGTTGGCCTTGCTCGTCTTGAATTCATCATCAACAAGATGATTGGTATTCACCCTAAAGCTCTGTTGAACTTCGATGAGCAAACGGATGAGATCAAAGCAGAAATCAACCAGCGTATTCGTGGCTACAAAGATCCTATCGATTTCTACGTAAGCAAGCTAACAGAAGGCATTGCGACCATCGCTTCTGCATTCTGGCCTAAGCGTGTGATCGTACGTATGTCTGACTTCAAGTCGAACGAATACAGCAACCTTGTTGGCGGTAAAACGTTTGAACCACATGAAGAGAACCCAATGCTGGGCTTCCGTGGCGCATCTCGTTACATATCTCCAGTATTTGAAGACTGTTTCGAGCTTGAAACTCAAGCGCTAAAACGTGTTCGTAACGAGATGGGACTGAAGAACGTTGAAATCATGATCCCATTCGTTCGTACTCCGAGCGAAGCAGCATCGGTTATCGATATTCTGGCTAAGTTTAACCTACGCCGTGGCGACCAAGGTCTGAAAGTCATCATGATGTGTGAGCTTCCATCGAATGCGATTTTGGCTGAGGAATTCTTGAAGTACTTCGATGGCTTCTCTATCGGTTCAAACGACATGACACAGCTGACACTTGGCCTAGACCGAGATTCAGGTGACGTTGCTCACTTATTCGACGAGCGTAACCCAGCAGTGAAAGCGATGCTGAAAATGGCTATCGATGCAGCAGCTAAAGCGGGTAAATACGTAGGCATTTGTGGCCAAGGCCCATCTGACCATGACGACCTAGCTGAATGGTTGATGGAACAAGGCATCAGCTCGGTTTCACTAAACCCAGATACGGTTATCGATACTTGGTTGAAGCTTGGTAACGTTGCGAACAAGTAACGCTTAGCGTCAACAAGTAGATATAGAGTCAACAAAGTCAGTCATTGCGACTGGCTTTTTTGTTCACCGAAAGCCAACAAAGATAACCTGCCTATCATAACAAGCATTGGTATCGCGCTGACCTTACGTTATCCTTTACACAATTCTTCATTGAGAGGTTTGTCATCACAACAAGCCTAACTTCAAGACCGATAAGAGTGTTATGAATTCTACTACCGCAACTCCCTCGCCTTCTCTTGGCCGACAACTCTATACAATGACATGGCCAATGCTATTTGGGGTACTTTCCCTAATGAGCTTCCAGCTTGTCGACAGTGCTTTTATTGGCCAACTGGGCGTACTGCCGCTCGCTGTTCAAGGTTTCACGCTTCCAATACAGATGATCATCATCGGTATTCAGGTCGGGTTAGGTATCGCGACAACCGCGGTAATCGCGAGAGCCATTGGCGCGAATGAAACGCGCTACGCTAAGCAGCTTGGTGGATTAGTGATTGCGATGGGCAGCGTGAGTGTCGCGTTTTTCTCCGTCATCATCTATCTGCTGCGAGGGCCAATTTTACAATTGTTGGATGCGCCACCGACGGTATTACCGATCATTGATTCTTATTGGATCTATTGGCTAGCCAGCTCTTGGACAGGTGCACTGCTCTACTTTTTCTACAGTGTGTGTCGTGCCAATGGTAATACCATGCTGCCCGGTTCAATGATGATCGCGACCAGTATCATCAACTTAATATTGGACCCGATTTTCATCTTTACGCTCGACATGGGCATCAATGGAGCCGCCATTGCGACCATCTTGGCGTTCGGTGCGGGTATCTTTATCGTTGCACCAAAGGTCACCAAGAAGCATTGGATGACCTTCGACTGGCACGACCTCGACATCAGCAAGAGTGTTCGCTCCATTGGTAACATCATGGGGCCTGCGATGATCAGTCAATTGCTGCCACCCGTTTCATCCATGTTTGCCACTAAGCTGCTTGCTGGCTATGGCACCGCTGCCGTTGCAGCTTGGGCATTGGGCTCACGTTTTGAATTCTTCTCGATTGTTGCTGTGCTAGCACTAACGATGTCGATGCCTCCGATGATTGGCCGCATGTTGGGAGAGAACAATCTCGAAAACATACGTAAGCTCGTTAAGATTGCGGTCATGTTTGTATTGGGTTTCCAGTTGGTGATCGCACTAGTGACTTGGTTATTCTCTGGCGGACTAGCAAACCTAATGACCAGTGAAAGCGAAGTCTCGACGATTTTAAACTATCACCTACTGATCGTACCTATTAGCTTAGGGCCATTAGGAATCTGTATGCTGATGGTTTCTGTCTCTAACGCATTAGGCAAGTCCTATACCGCCTTGACGATTTCAGCGCTGCGCCTGTTCGCCTTCTTCTTACCTAGCTTGTGGGTTGGCTCTCAGCTTGCGGGTATTGAAGGCCTATTCTGGGGCGCAATGACAGGTAATGTGCTTGCCGGCACCTGTGCATGGTTTATGTATCAGCGCGCGCTAAAACAAGTCGAGCTTAAACTGCCAAGCGAATAATCAAACAGAACACTCCAAAATAAAGCAGCAACTTCAGCTGCTTTTTTAGGATCTAAATCCTAGCTTGCATCCTATTAAAAAGCTGTTTTTTGTGAATTTAACTCTCTAATACAACCTCATTTTCAATTAACCACCTATCTTTACTCACCACCACATTCGCGAGTTAAATACCTGATTGCCATGCATTTACAATACCAATCAATCCAACTTTTTGCCTTTCCTTATAACTTGTCCTAGATCATCAAAGGGTTCAATAACGCAACCTTTGGTTTTAAATATGTAAACCTTGATGCGGTTTAAGAAATTAAACCTCATTTGGCTATCTTTAGTGATCTTGTTCAAATTCCGCTCGTGATATAGGTCTAAACCTTACGATTTGTTGATGTTTTGAACGTTCACTTCAGGTTTACAGAAGTTTACCGCATCTTGTGGGAATACCACCAAAGGAGTAGATTTCAGTCATTGAGTTCAAAAATGTAAACCGAAATCATGAATGTAAAACAAGTTCGATTCACCGATGAAGACAGAGAATGCTTAAGCAATTACTTCCGCTTAGCAGACACTATCGCCGATTTGATTGGTCCTTACTGCGAAGTGGTTATCCATTCATTTGAAAGCTTAGAAAACTCAGTCGTGAAGATCGTCAATGGTCATCATACGGGTCGTGATATTGGGTCACCAATCACCGATTTAGGTTTACGCATGTGGAGCACATTCGAGAAAACTGGCGAAGTTTCTCCGAAAAGCTATTTCACCAACGCAGCAGATGGTTCCCTACTTAAATCGACCACCTGTGTGCTTGCTGGTCCGAAGCAAAAACCTATCGGCATGCTGTGTATCAACATGAACTTGTCTTTCCCATTCCCAGAAATCGTCAAAACACTGATGCCGCAGTGCAATGTGCCGCAAGCCATTGTCAGCGAGACATTCAGCAACAATGCAAACGACGTGATTCAACAAGCATTGAGTTCAGCCATTAACGAGGTTGACCAAGACGAGTCGGTTTCTTCCAAAGGTCGCAATAAAGCCATCATTCGTTGTTTATTTGATAACGGAGTATTTGAGCTAAAAGAGACGACTACACAAGTATCAGAGCAACTTGGGATCAGCCGACAGGCGGTTTACAAGTTTATCCGTGAATTTAAATCAGAATAAAACCAATAATTTAGGAGTTACATCGTGAAACAGATCATTGCCACTGAACAAGCACCTGCAGCTATCGGCCCTTACTCACAAGGTACGTCTTACGGCGACATGGTTTATACATCAGGTCAATTACCTCTCGTTCCAGAAACCATGCAGTTTGTTGAGGGCGGCATCAAAGAGCAGGCTCGTCAGTCTCTAGAAAACTTAAAAGCTGTATTAGAAGCGAGTAATGCAGGACTGGACACAGTGCTTAAGACAACCTGCTTCCTATCAGACATGGAGAACTTCGTTGCCTTTAATGAAGTGTATACCGAGGTGTTTGGGACTGAGAATGCACCTGCTCGCTCTTGTGTTGAAGCAGCACGACTACCAAAAGACGCACTGGTTGAAGTTGAAGCCATCGCATACAAAAAATAACCGATTTAGGTATTAATGGGTATCATAGGAGATTCTCATGAGCGTTTCATTTATCGCATTAAGCGTACTGTTCTTTGGGTTCTACGCACTGCTGTCGAACTTCAAAAAGCAAAAGAAAAGTTTTAACTTCCGCGTACTGAGTGCGCTTGCTGCTGGCTTGTTGTTCGGTGGCGCAATTCAACTTGTTTTCGGTGTCGGCAACGTTGCGACATCTGGCTTTGCTGAACTGATTTCCGTATTCGGTAAAGGCTACATCAAACTTCTACAAATGATCGTTATCCCACTGGTATTCGTGGCGATGATCTCTTCGATCATGAACGTCGAAGGCGGTGGTGCGCTATCTCGAATCGCACCAAAAATCATCGGTATTCTACTTTTCACTTGTGCAATCTCAGCAGCCGTTGGTATCGCAAGTATTTACCTATTTGGTATCGATGCAAACGCGCTAGTAAGCACTATCGGCACAAACAGTGCGATTGAAGCTCGCGGTGATTCACTGGTAGCAACACAAGATGCAATGGCGAGCAGCGGTCTGTCTGGAATGGCTCTGTCTATCATTCCAACCAACATCTTCGACATGCTAACGGGTTCTCAGCGTACTTCTACGCTATCAACTGTACTGTTCGGCATGTTCCTTGGTTACTGCATCCTTCAAGTGAAAAACCGTAAGCCAGAGAAAGTGCAAAACTTCGTTGATTTCATCAATTCTGCAAAAGAAGTGGTTCTTTCAATGGTTCGTGAAATCCTGAAGCTAACGCCTTACGGTGTATTCGCTCTGATGACCACGTTCATGATGACCAACGACCTGTTCGCACTTGCAGAGATGGGCCGCTTCCTTCTAGCAAGCTACGTAGCAATTGGCGTTATGTTCGGCATCCACTTCGTCATGGTGTCAATGTTCGGTCTTTCTCCTGCTAAGTTCATGAAGAAAATCTGGCCAGTACTCGTGTTCGGTTTCGGGTCTCGTTCAAGCATGGCAGCTATCCCACTAAACGTTGAAACACAAACTCAACGTCTAGGTGTAGACGAAGAAACAGCAAACATGTCAGCGACATTCGGTACTAGTATCGGTCAAAACGGTTGTGCCGGTATCTACCCAGCAATGCTAGCAATCATGGCGGCACAGGTCATGGGCATGCCTGTAGACTTGAGCTTTATCCTACAACTGATAGCTGTTATCGCGATTGCTTCATTCGGTATCGCAGGTGTTGGTGGCGGTGCAACGTTCGCAGCAGTAGCGGTACTGACCATCATGGGTCTAGACATCACAGTAGTCGCGATTCTAGTGTCTATCGAAGCGCTAATTGACATGGCTCGTACTGCGCTGAACATCTCAGGCTCTATGTTGTCTGGTGTTCTTACAGCGAAGAAGAATGGATCATTGAATACTGAACAGTACGACGCTGACGTTACAGCGACAGTATCAAAAGAAGCAGCAGTATAATTCTCAAACTTAATTAAGAGCACTCCACGTGAGTGCTCTTCTGTTTTTCCTGAGTTCAGGTTATTTAGGTAGTAAATATGAAAGTTGTTGTTATAGGCGGTAGCGCCGCGGGTATGAGTTTCGCAGCAAAGTACAAACGTAATCAACCATCAGACGAAGTCATCGTTTTAGATAAGCGTAGCTACATCTCTTTCGGAGCCTGTGGCCTACCTTACTTTGCAGGCGGCATGTTTGATGACACCGAACGGATGATCTCCCGTACACCAGATCAAGCCATAAAATCAGGCTTAGATGTACGTGTAGAAACAGAAATGGTGTCATTCGACCGCACTGAAAAACAAATTACAGTACGTCACCAAAATGAAGAAAGCGTCATCGATTACGATATGTTGGTCATTGCAACAGGTGCGCGACCAATCGTTCCATCATTCGGTGAGTTCAATCCAAAGCACGTATACACACTAACAAGCATGGAAGACGGATTGGCGGTTAAAGAAGCGCTAAAGGATAGTAACAAGCAGCGTGTGTGTGTTATAGGGGCAGGCTTTATCGGCCTGGAAGTATTCGATGCAGCGCACGGCTTAGACAAACACGTGACGATCATCGAACGTGAACAACAAATCATGAGCCGTCAGTTCAGCCCAGAAATCATTGAAGTAGTCGAAGGTGCGATTCGCGAATCAGGTGCAGAGCTAAAAACAGGGTGCAGCGTATCTGCAATTCGCGATGCGGAGCAAGGCGGTTACATCGTAGAAACCGATAACGGCAATATAGAAGCGGATGTCGTTATCTTATCACTCGGTTTCAAACCAAACACGGAAGCATTCGAATTACCAAAAGCTCAAAATGGCGCGTTGTTGGTGAATGAATATGGTGCCACTGAAGACGCTTACATCCATGCTGTAGGCGACTGTGCCGTTGTCCATCATATGGCACTAGGCAAACCCGTTTATGTTCCTCTAGCAACCACAGCCAACAAACAAGCACGCATGATGGCAGACAAGCTAGCCGGAAAAGATACCTACATGTCGGGCTTCTTGGGGTCGTCTTGTTTGAAAGTACTCGATTACGAATTGGCGTGTACCGGCGTATCTGAACTTCTGGCGAAAGAACACAGCTTGGACGTCAAAGTATCAACGATTTCAGATAAGAACCAAACCGATTACTACCCAGGCCAAGAAGACATCAAGGTGAAGTTGGTTTATCACCCAGAAACTAAGGTCCTTTTAGGTGGTGAAATCGTAGGTAAGAAAGGAGCCGTTGGCCGCATCAATGCACTGGCCGTAGCGATCACAGCCAAGATGACTACTCAACAACTAGGCTACATGGATTTCTGTTATGCCCCACCTTTTTCACGTACTTGGGATGCTTTAAACGTGGCGGGTAACGTCGCTAAATAAGCGAGCTGATTGTACAAATTCTAAAGAGTATTCATTGAGACATCAAAGCAGAGCGATTACGCTCTGCTTTTTTAATGCCTTAACTCTACGAACCTTATAACTAGATAATATAACGACTTATCTAGTGTTTTTGAGCTCTCTTTTAGCAAATTCAAGATGTAAAAAAGCCCGCTGATTTCTCAGCGGGCTTTTCAATGGTGGTGGAGGGATAGGGATTTGAACGCTATACCCGCGAGATTAAAGTGCTTATTTTACAGTGGCTTATGGTTGCAATTCAAAAGTCGAATTTGCCATGTGCCTGATACAGATTAAACCAAAAAGGACTTAAAGATTCAACTATACCTCTAATACGAATTAGGCTGAATTCAAACCACCATGTAAATGGACGTTCACTTCTATACTAGCTATATCCAAACATCGTCCCTTTATCCGATTTTCCTAACTCGAAAACGGTTATGCAGCCCTTTGTTTGTTCGCCCCTCTGGAGGATCACTGAAGTTTGTGACTTACATTTCCAGTAAGCCAAATGAGATGGCAGCTCATTCTCACGCATAAATGAAAGCTGCACTATCGTCGGTCGTCCTAGACTTGTATACCGAGCTGATTCAATCTCCCTAAGTTTCGACGGCATAAACTGTAAACAATTAGCTCCTATAGCATTCTCTTACTTATGTTGTGGTTATAAAACGAAATACATGGCAATATGCTATGTATTTCTTATTGGTAACAAAATAATAAATGATCAGTGATAACTGATAAATTGAGGATCGCTCATGAAACTTCAGCTTGATTTGGCTAACTGTTATGGCATCAACCAACTATCTGAAGAGTTAGACTTTACAAAGTCAGCTACTAACGATGGCATTAATTCGCTCTATGCTCCAAACGGAACGTTAAAAACTCCCCCTCTGGCAGGATAGTTGTCACTGTTAAAATTTAACCAGTTTGGGCGATAA
>NZ_JBFSTC010000119.1:0-12932 GCF_041466605.1 Vibrio sp. 10N.247.310.17
TTAGTAAGACTCGCTACACTGTGCGATCTAAACACCTTAAATGATAGGTGTTGCCCGTTTGGGAGGCTTTCAATTTGAAACTTACTTAAGAGTAACTTTACTTCTTAATTAAGCACTTCCGTCACTATGGAAGTTTTACATCAGATAGGTCTTCACCTGCACCGATAGCTTTCATTTCGCCAGCTACGATTTCAGCTAGTGGGCCTAGGATAACCTGTAGGTTGTTCTCACCTAGTTTAACCACACCTTTAGCGCCAAGCTTCTTAAGAACAGCTTCATCTGCGATAGAGCGGTCTTTAAGAGTTAGACGTAGACGAGTGATACAAGCGTCGATTGAAGTTAGGTTGTCGTGACCACCTAGTGCTTTCAGGTATTGACGTGCAACTTCACCTTTTGGTGCGTCGCCAGCAGGAGCTGCTACAGCTTCGTCATCATCTTCACGACCTGGCGATTTCAAGTTGAAAGCGCGGATTGCGAAAGAGAAAGTGAAGAAGTATAGAGCACCGAAACCAAGACCGATTAGTAGTAGTACGAATGGTTTAGTTGCTAGACCCCAGTTCAATACGAAGTCGATAAGACCAGCAGAGAAACCGAAACCGTGTAGAGTACCAAACATGTTTGCAACTACTAGAGACAGACCTGTAAATACAGCGTGCATTGCGTATAGAGCAGGAGCTAGGAATACGAACATGAATTCTAGCGGCTCTGTGATACCTGTTAGGAATGAACAGAATGCAACTGAGAACAGTGCGCCACCAACTTGGCTGCGTTTTTCAGCAGGAGCAGCTAGGTACATTGCAAGTGCAGCACCTGGTAGACCGAACATCATTACTGGGAAGAAACCGTTCATGAACACGCCAGCGCCTTTATCGCCACCGAAGAAACGGTGTAGGTCGCCAGATTTAACAGTTTCAGTCACTTCTTTAACTACAGTAGTGATTTCTGGAGTTACAGAGTTAGCGAATGTGAATGTGTGCTCTTGGCCAACAACTAGAGTTTTAGCTAGTGATGGGTCAACACAAAGTTGAGTGATGTTAGCGAATGCGCCTTGACCAGCAACGATGATTTCTTGACATGTACCCATACCGAACCAGAAGTATGAGTTCAATACGTGGTGTAGACCTACAGGGATAAGTGCACGGTTAAGAGTACCGTAAACGAATTGACCAATAGCGCCAGATGTTGATACTGCGTGAGCCAGTGCGTCTAGACCAGATTGAACACCAGGCCAAACCACACCAGACACAGCACCTGCAACAAGTGCAAATAGACCAGCCATGATAGGTACTAAACGTTTACCCGCAAAGAAAGCCAGCCACTCAGGAAGACGTGTTACATGGAAAGCGTTGTAAGAGTGACCTGCGATGATACCAGCGAAGATACCGCCGAAGAATGACATGTTTACGTCAGCGTTAATTGTTGTTGCTGTCGCTGTTAGTACGAAGTAAGCAACTGCACCAGCAAGACCTGCTGCGCCGTTACCGTCTTTAGAAAGACCAATCGCGATACCTAGACCAAATAGCAATGGTAGGTTACCGAAGATAGCTCCACCAGCTTCTGCCATGAATGGAATATCAAGTAGATCGCCTTGACCTAAACGTAGTAGAAGCGCCGCAATCGGAAGTGTTGCGATAGGTAGCATTAATGCCTTACCTAGCTTCTGTGCATATCCTAGAATATTCACCAGTTGTTTCCCCCTATAGGATTTTTTAGAATTCATTTGAGAAACTTATTTTAGTCGCTCAATTTAGTCCTATTCAGTGTATTCAATTAATTTTGCCCCGCAAATTAAAACCTTACCATTTGTGATCCTAATCACCAGTTTTTACCAAATCCAGAGGTTTTTGCTAGCGAGATCATAAAACTTATTTTATCATTCAAAAAAATGAGCGTTTATAGATAAAATTCAAATCTAATCATTAGGCAAAAACATGATATTCCTAACTTTAGATTACCCTATGAACAATCATTAACAATGAACCTAAATGTATAATAAAGATCAATTGTTCATATGTTTTTCAACAACTTAAATAGCTTCCCATTTTGAAGCCGTTCGCCCATAAAAGATAAATCGTTACGTAAATGATGCTCGCAAACTAAGTCCACATTTAGGTAACGAACAAATTTAAAAGATCTCACGAAATAAGGATTAGCTGACTATGTACGCGCTAAGTAACTGTAAAATTTACACTGGTAGTGATGTTCTAACCGATCATGCCGTCGTAATAGAAAATGAACTGATCAAAAAAGTCTGTCCTATCTCTGAATTGCCAGAAGGAATCGAGGTTCGCGATCTAAACGGAGCAAGCCTAAGCCCAGGTTTCATTGACTTACAACTGAATGGTTGTGGCGGTGTAATGCTTAACGATGAGATCACAGCAGAAACAATGCAGATCATGCACGAAGCAAACCTTAAATCAGGCTGTACTAGCTTCTTGCCAACGCTCATCACTTCTTCAGACGAAGATATGCGTGCAGTTATTACTGCAGCTCGTGAATATCACAACCAGTACCAAAACCAATCACTAGGTCTGCACCTTGAAGGTCCATACCTAAACGTTGCAAAAAAAGGCATCCACAGCGTCGATCACATTCGTAAATCAGACAGCGAAATGATTGAACTGATTTGCGAGAACAGCGACCTAGTTTCAAAAGTAACATTGGCACCAGAGCTTAATGATCCAGAACATATCGAGCGCCTACACAAAGCAGGCGTTGTCGTTTCTATCGGCCACACAAACGCGACTTACGCAGAAGCTCGACAAAGTTTCGAATCTGGTATCACTTTCGCTACCCACCTATTCAATGCAATGACCCCTATGGTTGGTCGTGAACCTGGCGTTGTTGGCGCGATTTACGACACGCCAGAAGTTTATGCAGGTATCATCGCCGACGGCTTCCACGTTGATTACGCAAACATCAGAATTGCGCACAAAATCAAGGGAGAAAAGTTAGTATTAGTGACGGATGCCACAGCTCCTGCAGGTGCTGACATGGAATACTTTATTTTTGTCGGTAAGAAAGTATATTACCGAGATGGTAAGTGTGTTGATGAAAACGGCACACTGGGCGGCTCAGCTCTGACTATGATTGAAGCAGTTCAGAATACAGTTGAGCACGCTGGTATCGCTTTAGACGAAGCTCTTCGCATGGCTACACTATACCCAGCTACGGCTATCGGTGTAGAAAGCAAGCTAGGTCGAATCAAAAAAGGCATGGTTGCAAACCTAGCTGTATTTGACCGAGACTTTAACGTTAAAGCGACTGTTGTTAATGGACAATACGAGCACAATTAAGTATGAATGGCGGACAAATAGGTAACGTAGACTTAGTTAAACAACTAAACAGTGCGGCGGTATACCGACTAATAGACCAGCAAGGGCCTATCAGTCGTATACAAGTGGCTGATGTAAGCCAACTCGCACCGGCAAGTGTTACAAAAATTACCCGCCAACTTTTGGAGCGCGGCCTCATTAAAGAGGTTGCGCAACAAGCGTCTACTGGCGGTAGACGCGCGATCTCCCTAACCACAGAAGTCGACCCTTTTCATTCTGTCGCTGTACGCTTAGGTAGAGACTATATTCAAATAAGCCTTCATGACCTTGGTGGTCGTGAGTTGGCTTTCCAACAACAAGACCTAGATTATTCAGACCAATCAGACCTTACACAAGGCTTGGTCAATAACCTCAAGGCTTTCATTGCTGAGCATCAGCCAAAGATCGACCAACTGATTGCCATTGGTGTCACCCTTCCAGGCTTGGTCAACCCAACGACCGGTGTTGTTGAGTACATGCCAAACACGGACATCGATAACCTCGCATTGAGCGATATTATTCGCGATACTTTCCATGTGGCTTGTTTTGTTGGTAATGACGTTAGAGGAATGGCGCTTGCTGAGCACTACTTCGGTGCAAGTAAAGACAGTCAAGATTCTATTTTGGTCAGTGTGCACCGTGGTACGGGTGCTGGTATTATCGTTAATGGACAGGTTTTCTTAGGCCATAACCGTAACGTGGGTGAAATTGGTCATATCCAAATTGATCCGCTAGGGGAACAATGCCAGTGTGGTAACTTCGGTTGTCTTGAAACCGTAGCGGCAAACCCTGCCATCGTTGATCGAGTGCAGAAACTCATTAAGCAAGGCTATGAATCTTCTTTAACGGAACTTGAACATATTACGATTCAAGATGTTTGTGACCACGCAATCAATGGCGATGAACTCGCGAAGCAAAGCTTAGTCCGAGTAGGAAACCAGTTAGGTAAGGCTATCGCGATGACGATCAACCTGTTTAACCCTCAAAAAGTAATCATTGCTGGTGATATTACTAAGGCACAAGAGATTGTTTTCCCTGCAATTAAGCGCAATGTAGAGAATCAGTCGTTAACGACTTTCCATAGCGGCCTGCCTATTGTAGCATCACAGATCGATAAACATCCTACGATGGGAGCCTTTGCCATGATTAAGCGCGCCATGCTCAACGGTGTGTTACTGCAAAAGCTTCTTGAAGACTAAAGAAAACAATTCTGATTTTCCGCGGGCCGTGTTTGTATAAACACGGCCCGTTTTTTTAAGCTAGGGAACTACAACAACAAGTTATGGAACTTATATTAATATCCACTGCGTTTATCGCAGGATTTATTGCTTTAAAATGCCACCTCCCCCCATTAGTTGGTTTTTTGGTTGCAGGTTTCGGGCTTTATGCCCTTGGCTTTGAAACCAATGACACCATCATTACTTTGGCTGACCTTGGTGTCACCCTTCTCTTATTTACTATTGGCTTAAAGCTGGACATCAAAACCCTACTCTCTAAAGAGATCTGGGCTGGCGCAACGATCCACAATCTTTTATCCACTCTGTTTTTTGCAGCCGCTCTATTTGGTTTTAAGTTCCTAGGTATTTCATCTCTAGCAGCCATGTCAATAGAACAGATCGTTCTACTCGGTTTTGCTCTTTCATTTTCTAGTACTGTATTTGCGGTCAAGTCTCTACAAGAGAAAGGGGAAATGAATGCTACCTATGGCACACTAGCGATTGGCATTCTGGTCATGCAAGATATCTTTGCTGTCGTATTCTTGACTGCATCGACGGGCAAAATTCCAGAGTGGTATGCGATCGCACTGTTCGCTTTGCCTTTCTTTCGCCCATTGTTCTACAAAGTCCTCGATTGGGTTGGGCACGGTGAAATGTTGGTGCTATTCGGTATCTTCTTCGCATTAGTTGTTGGTGCTGGCTTGTTCCAGTTTGTAGGAGTAAAACCAGACTTAGGTGCCCTTATCCTAGGTATGCTATTAGCCGGTCACCCAAAAGCTTCAGAGCTATCGAAGTCGCTGTTTAACCTCAAAGAGCTTTTCCTCGTCTGCTTCTTCTTGAATATTGGCTTGTCAGAACAGCCAACTATTCAGGGTTTTATGCTTGCAGTCTTGTTCTTATTGTTACTGCCAGTGAAAGGCGTTCTGTACTTCTTGGTACTAAACCGATTCAAGTTCCGTGTTCGAACCTCCCTACTCACTTCTTTGTCACTGTTTAACTACAGTGAATTTGGCCTCATCGTCGGTGGCCTTGCTTTTAAGATGGGCTGGATGTCTGGCGACATCTTGGTGGCAGTGGCTATAGCCGTTTCATTGTCGTTCTTAATCGCTGCACCTCTCAACAAAGCGGGTCACAAACTTTATCAACAATCAGGTCGCTGGTTAAAAGAGCACGCTGCTGAGAAGCTCCACCAACGTGACAAACGAATTGACCCAGGTCGGGCTCAGGTTCTAATTCTTGGTATGGGACGCATTGGTACTGGTGCCTACGACGAATTACGCTCACGCTACGGCAAAGTGAGTTTAGGTGTAGAAGTTCGTGAAGACGCGGCACATAACCACAGAAGCCATGGCAGAAACGTTATTTCTGGTGACGCAACTGACCCGGATTTCTGGGAACGAATCTTAGACACAGCAAACGTAAAACTGGTGATCTTGGCTATGCCTCACCACCAAGGTAATCAAACCGCCTTAGAACAATTAAAATCACGAAACTTTAAAGGTCAAATAGCGGCAATTGCCGAATATCCAGATCAGCTCGAAACACTGAAAGAGAATGGCGTCGATGCGGCATTTAACATTTACAGCGAAGCTGGTAGCGGTTTTGCCCGACATGTTTGTGAACAATTGAATCCGAACATCAATAAAATATGATATTCAACATGTTCCATTTAACCTCTCAAAATTGCGATTTTTTTGCACTTTTGAGAGGTTTTTGTTCAAAAAACCAACCGCAATTAGACGCCACTCACCAAAACTACCTTAAAAGTAGATATTTTCTAACATAAACCCCTTTATATTATTTTTTTGCTCACATTCGGTTGCTTTTTTTAGCCAGAATGGCAAATTGAATGCAGTTGATTTAGAAATTATTTAAAAGGAAGTTCTATGTGTTCAGTATTTGGCATTCTCGACATTAAAAGTGATGCCGCAGCACTTCGCCCTATTGCTTTAGAAATGTCTAAAAAGCTTCGTCACCGTGGCCCAGACTGGTCTGGTATCTATGCAGGTGAAAAAGCTATCCTTGCTCACGAGCGTCTAGCTATCGTCGGCTTAAACAGTGGTGCTCAACCACTATACAGCCAAGACAAAAAGCACATTCTTGCAGTTAATGGCGAAATCTATAACCACAAAGAACTTCGCGCTCGCTACGAAGATAAATACCAGTTCCAAACTGACTCTGATTGTGAAGTCATTCTTGCGCTTTACCAAGAGATGGGTGCCGACCTTTTAGAAGAACTTAACGGTATTTTCGCTTTCGTTTTATATGACGAAGAGAAAGACGAATACCTAGTCGGCCGTGACCATATTGGCATCATCCCGCTTTACCAAGGCTACGATGAGCACGGCAACTATTACGTTGCTTCAGAGATGAAAGCACTGGTTCCAGTTTGTAAGACGATCAGTGAGTTCCCTCCTGGTAGCTTCTACTCTTCTAAAGATGCAGAACCTCAACGCTACTACATCCGCGATTGGAACGAATACGCAGCCGTTCAAGGTAACAGCACAAGCAAAGAAGAGCTAACTGAAGCGCTAGAAGCTGCTGTTAAGCGTCAACTAATGACTGACGTTCCTTACGGTGTACTTCTATCTGGTGGCCTTGATTCATCAATCACTTCTGCAGTCGCTAAGCGTTTTGCAGCAATGCGTATCGAAGATGATGAGCAATCAGAAGCTTGGTGGCCACAACTACACTCATTTGCTGTTGGCCTAGAAAATGCTCCCGACTTGATTGCTGCACGTGAAGTTGCGGACAAAATCGGTACTGTACACCATGAGATGACTTACACCATTCAGGAAGGCTTAGATGCCATCCGTGATGTTATCTACCACATCGAAACTTACGATGTAACGACCATTCGTGCATCGACGCCAATGTACTTGCTTGCTCGTAAGATCAAAGCAATGGGTATCAAAATGGTACTTTCTGGTGAAGGTGCTGATGAAATCTTTGGCGGCTACCTGTACTTCCATAAAGCGCCAAACGCAAAAGAGTTCCACGAAGAGACGGTACGTAAACTTCTTGCTCTAAGCATGTTTGACTGTGCCCGTGCAAACAAATCACTTGCAGCATGGGGAGTCGAAGGTCGTGTACCATTCTTGGATAAAGAGTTCATCGATGTGGCTATGCGTTTAAACCCTGAAGACAAAATGTGCGGTAACGGTAAAATGGAGAAACACATCCTACGTGAGTGTTTTGAAGACTACTTACCAGATTCAATCGCATGGCGCCAAAAAGAACAGTTCTCTGATGGTGTTGGCTACGACTGGATTGATACATTGAAAGCAACGGCTGAAGAAAAAGTAACGGATCAACAAATGGAAGCTGCTCAGTTCCGTTTCCCTTACAACACACCAACAACCAAAGAAGGTTATGCTTACCGTGAAATCTTTGAGGAGCTATTCCCTCTAGAATCGGCGGCAGAGTGTGTACCTGGCGGCCCTTCAGTTGCCTGTTCATCAGCAAAAGCGATCGAGTGGGATGAGTCATTCAAAAACTGTGTAGACCCATCAGGCCGTGCGGTACAAGCCGTTCACAACGACGCCTATAACGCTTAAGCGTTTGAAAAATCAAATACTAAAAAAGGCGTATTATGCGCCTTTTTGTTTTAAGCCTAGTTTTTACTTTTTAATATTTCACTTATACGTGAGCTTGTAGTGCTTCGTTTTCAATACTGATCGGAACCACTTGGCTGATCATTTTTACGAGCATAATGGATCGAGCTTCGCCATCTTTCTGATGGTAAATAGCTTCAACACCCGCAAACTGGCCACTATTAATTTTGACAACTTGCCCTGATTCAAACTCAACACAGCAATCTTCAACTTCGCTACTGCAACACTTCTCGAACTCTTTTAGCTCAAAAACCAAATCACCTTGGACTTCATACGGCCTTGCACCGAACTTAATAAAGTCGACAACACCACGAGTTGAACGAACGGTAGTAAAGCTTGGGCCTTGCTCATAATCAAAACGGACAAAGATATATGATGGGAACAGCGGTTCTTGGACCAACTTCTCTTTCCCTCTCACTACCTTTTCGACTTCTATTTGAGGGTAAAAGCACTCTACCCCCTGATTTTCTAGGTGCTGTTGAGCGCGTTTTTGATCACCACGCTTACAGTAAAGTAAATACCAACGTTTCATTTAACTCGCCATCTTCGTTCTTTGGACATTTAACCACAGCCTAAAACAATTTAGTCGCCGTTAATAAATGAGTCCTGATAAGCGAGAAATTACGCGGAACAGACAGACTTATCAACCAAAAAGTCATAGGTAAAAAATTTGGTCAGTCATTGTACAAGGAACATTTAGAGATCAAAAGACTCATTGCTGTAAGCATATGTATATCGCAGATAATATGAATAACATTCCCTATAAGATCATAACGATAGGCTAGGGCAATAGATCTAAACATTTTTATTGGATAGGGTTTTAAAAAAGGTTACTAACCAACCAGGTCAAATATGGAAAATTAGTTTGCAGCACAAGTAGAATGGGCCACATTAAAAGTAAATTTATTTAATATCAACGTCTTAGCAAAACCAAGTTATCGTGACCACAAAATACGCCTATTGCAGACTTTTACCCTACTGTGTATACATGAATGACTATAAAATCTTTTAATATCTAAAATTAGTAAAACTTATGCCAAGCAATCACAACATCTTTGGCCACCCTAGAGGCCTATTTTTATTATTTAGCACAGAGCTATGGGAACGTTTCTCCTACTACGCGATGCGTGCCATCCTTGTGTTATTTTTGACTGACACGACCCTCAACGGTGGACTTGGTTGGTCAACGAAAGACGCACTTGATCTCTACGGTATTTACACTGGCTTAGTCTACATCACGCCATTGATCGGTGGCTGGATTGCCGATAACTACTTAGGACAACGTAAATCGATCCTAGTGGGTGGTGTATTAATGGCACTCGGCCAGTTTACACTCGCTCTTCCTAACGGCGCTATTGGCTTAGACCAAGTAAATGCTCTTTATCTAGGTTTAGCACTACTTATCAGTGGTAACGGTATGTTTAAGCCAAACATCTCGACCATGGTTGGCGACCTATACCAAGAAGGCGATAACCGCCGTGACGGTGCATTCACCATTTTCTACATGGGCATCAACTTAGGTGCATTATTAGGTGGCTTGATTTCAGGCGCTGCTGTCGACTCTTTCGGCTGGAAAGCAGGTTTCTTAGCCGCTGGTATTGGTATGGTTATTAGCTTAATCATGCAAATGACAATGGCTCAATCTTGGTTAGGTAACATTGGTTCAGTGCCCGCAGCTGCGCGAGCAAAAGCACTGAACAAATCAAAAGAAAAAACGCCACTAACCAAAGAAGAGTTCGATCGATTAAAAGTTATTCTGGTTATGGGTCTATTCGTCATAGTTTTCTGGGCGGGCTTTGAACAAGCTGGCGGTCTGATGAATATCTATACTCAACAATATACTGACCGCATGATTGGTGGCTTTGAAGTCCCAGCAGCGTGGTTCCAATCTCTGAACCCATTCTTCATCATTACACTTGCACCAATCATTGCTGCATTTTGGGTTAAGCTTGGTAAGCGTGAACCAAATTCTCCAGTGAAATTTGCAATGGCTTTGTTCTTCCTAGCTCTTGGTTTTGTGTGCATGATGGGCGCTGTAATGGAGCAAGGTGGCGACCTAACAGTGAAAACATCAATGCTGTGGCTAGTAGGTGCTTTCTTCTTCCATACCCTTGGCGAACTTTGTCTATCTCCTATTGGCCTGTCGTTGGTCACTAAGTTAGCTCCGCTTCGTCTCGCATCGCTAATGATGGGTGCATGGTTTGGCTTCAACGCTGTCGCAAACTACGTAGCTGGCCTTGTGGGTTCTCACGTTGGTGAGCTTGGCGCAATGTCTATCTTCGGTGGTATCGCAATTACAGCGACAATAAGTGGCGTCTTACTTCTTCTTTGTGCTGGCAAGCTTGTATCATGGATGCATGGCGTAGAAAGCAACATGATGCTTGAAGCAGAGCCAAAAGCAGAAACTTCGGTTGCTTAATATCTAGACCTATTTCAAGAAGAAACATCCAGATCAAAAAGGGCTGCTCAATGAGCAGCCCTTTTGTTATTTTTAGATGTGCATGACAGTTTAGGCGAAGTCGTATTTAACGATACAGCGCCACTAACTCCGCCATCATATCGATGTGCGAGTCTCTATCATTCAGACACGTAATGTAGCTAAAGTCTGAGCCACCAGCGTCAATGAAGGTCTCTTTACACTGATCCGAAATCTCTTCTAACGTTTCTAAACAATCCACAGAAAATGCAGGCGCCATAATATCGATTTTTTTGATGCCTTTGCTTGGCAATGATTCAAGTGTCTCGTCAGTGTATGGCTTCAACCACTCTTCTCGACCAAATCGAGATTGGTATGTCATGGTGATATCATCCGCTGATAAGCCTAACTCAGCAGCAAGGAGCTCTGTTGTCGCTTCACAATGCTGTGGGTAGATGTCGCCTTCATCAGCCAATCGTTTCGGAATACCGTGGAAAGAACAAACTAAATGATCGGCTCTACCATTTTCATCCCAATGGCTACGCACGCTTTCAGCCAATGCTTTTGCGTAGCTTGGGTGCGCGTAGTAGTCGCGAATAAAGCGATAGCTCGGAATCACTGGCATCTGCTTAAAGGCCTTGGTTAAGCCATCAGATACGGCCGCTGTGGTTGTGCCTGAGTATTGAGGATATAAAGGCAATACGATGATGTCTTCAACGCCCTGATCCATTAATTGCTCAACGCCCGTTTTAAGGCTTGGGTTACCATAGGTCATACCCAGCGCTACGGGTATCTGTAATTTTTTCTGGAGCTTTTCGGCTTGTCTTTGAGAGTACACAAGCAGTGGTGAGCCTTCATCCATCCAAACAGACTGATACAGCTTAGCCACTTTCGGCGCTCTAATCGGTAAGATCACCCCATGTAAAATAGGACACCACAACCAACGCGTTAAGTTTACGACTCGCTTGTCGTGTAAGAATTCACTCAAAAATCGACGAACGCCAGCTGGGGTCGCTGAGTCTGGTGTTCCTAAGTTCACCAGTAAAACGCCCTGCTTTTTATTATTTTCCATAGATACCTGAGACCAATATGTGATTTTCTGGAACGTAATATACTAATCTACATAAGTTTAAGATCATTGTTGTGCTACTAAATTTAAGAATAATCGTTCTTAACCTAGGTGATCACAACATCACATTGATCGTTAGCCGCGCGAATCTAAGCCGTACCACGGAAACAGTGCACAATCGAGTTTATCTAGATTGGTATATGACTAAAAATTGAAACAAAAAAAGCGACCTTAAGGTCGCTTCCAATATATCAAATTCTAAAACTGGCTGTTAGCCAATTATGCTAGTGCTTTCTCAAGTTCTGCACTAACTTCAGCAACTTGCTTAGTACCGTCGAACTTAAGGTACTTAGTGTTACCTGCTTCAGCTTCTTTACCGTAGTAAGAGATAAGCGGAGCTGTTTGATCGTGGTATACACCTAGACGTGCACGAACTGTTTCTTCTTTGTCGTCATCACGAACCACTAGCTCTTCGCCAGTGATGTCATCTTTACCTTCTTCTTTAGGCGGGTTGTACACATTGTGGTATGTACGGCCAGAAGGAAGGTGAGCACGACGACCAGCCATACGCTCAACAATCACATCGTCAGCTACGTCGAATTCAACAACGTAGTCTACTGCGATACCCATTTCTTTTAGGCCATCAGCTTGAGGGATTGTGCGTGGGAAACCGTCTAGTAGGAAACCTTTCTCACAGTCATCTTGAGCGATACGCTCTTTGATTAGACCAAGGATAATTTCATCAGAAACTAGCTGACCAGCGTCGATTACTGATTTTGCTTGCTTACCAAGCTCAGTACCCGCTTTGATAGCAGCACGTAGCATGTCACCAGTTGAAATTTGAGGGATACCAAATTTGTTCATGATGAAGTTAGCTTGAGTACCTTTACCCGCGCCAGGAGCACCTAGAAGAATGATGCGCATGTTTAATCCTCTTATAAAAATTATGATTTATACCGAAGCTCACTATCCCGCCTTTCTGGTTCAATTTAAGTCGAACAAGAGAGGTTAGGTAACAACTGAGGCTAAGCACAACTGTAAACAGAAGCAAAACGGTAAGTTTCGGTATAACGTTTAAAAATCATACAACTGGAGATGATAGGTTCATAGTACCAGCTGATTAGGTCGAGCATTCTATCACATTAATATTCAATTTTGCTTAAATTAAGACTAAAGAATGTATCGACAGCGTTTGCGTTTGTCTTGTTAGCAACTTTAGCGATATTTCGATGAAGTTAAGCGACGTTCATAAAAAAAGGTTCATCGCGGATTAGCGGGAACTTAAAACAAAAACGGTAGTAA
>NZ_JBFSTC010000120.1:0-12382 GCF_041466605.1 Vibrio sp. 10N.247.310.17
ACCTTGGAACTTCAAACACTGACAAGTCGCCCCGTGGGTTCGTGGGGCGGATACTCTCGAAGTTTTAAAACACAGTTCAGCAACCTCGTCATTTGGCATTTTAACTCTCGAAAAATGTAATTCTTACTCATTTCGCGATACTTCAATGATAAAACCCATAAATACAAGAGGTTGAACTGATTTAAGGAGATGTGCACAATTGAACATAAGCAGACAAAGTGCGCACTGTACAAAGGCGTATTAATTGGCAAATTTGCCTTATAAAAAGTTATTCATGAATCACTAATATTAGAATTCCTGAAACTCATTTTTGCCCCATTTCGCGTTAACGTAATTACTCAGAAGAGAACCATGTCACTGAAGTCGCCTTATTTTTCCTCATGGTTAGCAACAGAGAAACCGCAATAAAAAGCACCTATACCAAGCAACATGTAACAAATCGGCGGTGGTTTGATACGCTGACCACCGCTCATAGCCACATACTATTTAATTGGTAGGTAGATCTCCGTTAACAACTCACATTCATTTACTTCATGAACAAAATTTAAGTAACGGAAGTAACAAGGGTAGTCTCTTAATTCTTCTTCACTATTTGGCAGCCATTTTTGATATAAGTGATAAACGGTATCGCCAATGCTGTCATGGCTTCCTTTATGGACTGCCATGGCGCACCTCCCACTTGGTATTGTTCCAGATTTAATTCCATAGGCATTATCTGGAACCTCTCCTTCGTGCGAGCCACAGATATCAAACTGAAACTGATCATCTGGCGTATCGCTTGGGTCTGAGTGAGGAATACCAAATGTTTCGCTGGTTTTTATTGGAGATAAACCTGTTGATTTTCGCCAATTTATAAACTTAGCTGCTGTCTCGTATACTAGTCGTGGGCTACCTTTATGTTCAATTAATGCAACTTCTCTTTTTTCGAAATCTACGATTTGAACATCCATTACACTTTCTCCTGTTATTGGTGGATGATATTCATACTTTGAGTGCCAAGAACGCCACTCAGGCTGATTTCTAAATTGGGAAGGTGTTTGCCCAAATATCCTTGAAAAAGCACGGGTAAAAGCTTCTAGGCTTTCGAATTGAGCTTCAAAAGCAATATCAGTAACACTGAACTCTGACTCAAATGCTAACCTAAAGGAAGCTCGTTTCATTCGTGCAAGTAACACATACTGCATAGCACTGATCCCCATAAACGCCTTAAAGATACGGTGAAAGTGGTACTTTGAACTGGCAGCCACAGTACTGAGATGCTCAAGTGAGAACTCGTCGTCTAGGTTACTATCTATAAAGTCGCACACTTTCTTTATCTGTCGTTCATGACGTTTTATCACGCTCATTGTTTTTGATACTCCAACTCAGAAATCGTAGAGATGATACCCACGAAGATTTAATTATGCCTGATTGAAATTGCTGGATGACGGCTAGAATAAAGCTTATGGAGGACGAATAGGTATGCTTAGTTACCACACCAACAAGTAATAACGCACTTTTTAACTGCATGGTACTCAGTGCTTACTTCAGTCCAGAGTTTTATCAGCAGTGATCATCGTTAGCAAAGTTCTGCCCCATTATCGTTTAGAGTAAAGACTCATCCGCATCTCATTTATGTCATTTCCCCTACCAAAAGTTATCCATCTTTGTTTTCAGTTTACGAACTCCGTGACGTACTTTTCCCCATCCTATTTAGCCTATGTTGTCCACGTCCCTTTTCAATATCCCGCATCCCTCCCTTTGCTCTTTAAAATTCGTAGGTGTAAAACGATCAAAAAACCATTGACAATAAATAGTTTTAGCTCTACGATTCTATCACACTAAAATCGTAGGTGGATAACGAATATGAAAAAAGCAACTCTGGCGGACCTTGCTTCGGATTTGATTACTGGCGCAACTAATAGTCTCTATAGTTCAAAAAGCGAAGAAGGACTGTTACAAAAAAAACTTTTGACTGGTAGTTCTATCACCTGTCTAGGGGAGATTGAAGCAGAACAGTTAAGTGATGTTTGGGTCACTCCCGAAAAAGATGTGTCCAAGTTTGTTTTGCGACAAGGGGATGTGGTTTTTCTGGCTAAAGGTAACTCAATCAGAAGTGCATACGTTTCAGGTGAGCTTGCTAAACAAGGCATTCTAGCTTCTGCAAACTTTTTGGTGGTTAGATCAAATCCAGAGGTGTTGCTTGGCGAAGCTTTAGTAGCTTACTTAAACAGCACTGCAGGAAAATCAAAGTTGGAAGATGCTTCCACGGGTAGCAGTATAAAAAACGTAAGCAAAGCGTCGTTCGGTAAAATAGAAATTCCGCTACCTGACCCTGAGACACAGAAGACAGTAGCAATGTTGTTTTCGGCCAGAAATGAGGCATATAGCGATGCATTAAAGTTGGCAAATCAACAGCTTTTGGTTGTAGATGCATGTTTGGACAAGCTAATTCAGGGGGAAATCAAGTGAAAAATATCAATAAAGAGCTCCACGTTTTATTCGACGAGCTACGTGGAACAATGGAAGTCGACCACATCGTTGAGTTGCTAGTATTAACCGCATTTATAGCGAAGCTCGAACCTTCAACCTTGGAAACGTTGAATAGCGCGAAAGAAGACGATGCCTACCAGCAGTTGAATGATGTTGCAGCTACGACGAAACAAAAATTTCCAAAACTGAACAGTGGGTTGTTTGAAGTTCCACAAGAGCATCGAGTTTACAAAAAGGGGCTGCATCCTGTCGTCCAATTTGTGCAGACCTTATCTGAAAACAATGCGTTCTCCGATTTTGTTTTAGTACTGGGAGAGTTAAAGCGATTAAAAAGCCGGATTAGTGATATCGCGGACAGTGCGAATGCCAGTACCTCTGCATTGTTTAAAGCGCTAGTCGGTAACTGCGAGGGTAAAACTCTGTTCGATGGGGCTTGCGGGTTAGCCAAAATTGCCAGCGATTTAAACCCCAAGACTGGTTATTTGAACGAAATTAATACCGATGTGGCGATAATGGCTGAAAGGCTGCTGATACTGAGCAATCGAGAGCAGTTTGTCGTTCACAACGCAAACTCACTGATGGAATCGCACGGGGATGATCAAAAAAAAGTAGATATCGTTGTTATGGAACCACCGCTGGCTTTGAAATTTTCTGCAGATCAGCGCCGTTTGCTCACGAAAGCTGATTATTTACTGGTAGACCCAGGTAGTTCAGTCCCTGCAAGTGCAGGTGACGTGTTATGGGTTCAGTTGGCACTCAGCCGGCTAAACAATGAAGGTAAAGCATATTTACTTCTACCTCAGGGGTGGTTATTCCGAGGCGGTTATGACGGAAAAGTTCGTAAAAAGCTTCTTGAGCTCGATGTTGTAGATGCGATTATTGCTTTACCACCACAACTGTTGGAGTTTACATCGATACCGCCTGCGATTGTTGTTCTGAATAAGCGGAAAGAAAAGCAAGGTGTTGTGCATTTTGTGGATGCCAGCGATTTTGGTGTTTCGGCGAGGATGCTGCGAGAAGTAAGCAGCGAAGATGCGAAAGCAATCGCAGAGCTTGCGGGCGGGAATTCTCCTGAGGACAAGTGTTTTCGCGCGGTATACCGTGAAGAGATTACCAGTAATGACAACGTACTGAATGTAAAGCGATACATCAGTACAAAAGTCGAGGCGGCGAAAGTCGATCTCAAAGAGGAGCTTCTAAAACTTGACGGGGTGAAGCAACAATATGCCGAGTCTCAGCGAGTGCTGGAAGGGTTGTTAGAGAGCTTAGGGTTCTGAACTGCTATTAATGTAGGAAAAAGAAAGAGAGGTAATCCATCGTCATAAATACAAAGGAGGAGCCAATGCTCAGCTCTGCATCAGCCAAAAACTCTACAAAGATTTTTGCTTCTACTGCGGCAAAGGCTCCGCCAAAGACGTGGAGCTGCGAGAAAGATGCCTGGAGATCATCTGAATAAGTACGTAATTATTACGTACCCATTGACTTAGGCTGAAGATCGCACTAAATTACATGTGTACGTTCAATATACGTATATTAAATAAAAATTAAATTATTAGGTAATCAACAACCAAAGGATATCTCAATGAAATTAACTTATAAAAATAGTCGGCATACCCGCTATCGAATTGAATGATAAGGAGGTAAAAAAAACAGCACAAACAACAAAAGAGGACACGCAATGAATACACCATGCCAAGAAAAGGTCGACCTACCCGCTAGGTTAGATCTAAAAACAAACCAACACTTTAAAGCCCAACTTGAAGAAGCTGCTGCTTTATCTGGGGTAAATCTTACTGCATTCATTCTTTCGGCTGCAGCAGAAAAAGTACGTGAAGTAAAAGAATTTCATTCTCATACTTTACTATCTTCTTCTGCTTGGGAACGACTGAGTGACATTCTTGAGAGCCCAAGAAAAGAAGTTACGCCTTCGATGAGAGCTTTATTCTCACAGGAGCAATTACAATATGGAAAATCCCTTTGAACAATTAACAGAAAACGCATTAGAAACTTTTACAGTACACTTATATAAAGGTGAAACAACCTTAAATGGTGCTAAAAAATTCTCTAGTGGTAATAAAATTATCGATAAGTTCGTACAGAAGACTCTTAAATCTCAGGCTAGCGCCCCGGGCTCAACTGCAACTGTCTTGCTAGATAATTCTAATAAGCAACTATTGGCTGGATTTTATACAATCACAGCTCACTCTTTGCTTAAAGATGATTTTCAGAATTCAACACTTGACGTAGGAAAGACAAGAATCATTCCAGTGGTTCGTCTAGTTATGCTTGGTGTCGATGAAAATTATCAAGGAAAAGGTTTTGGTGTGCGCCTCATGCGCTTAGCTTTAGAAAATACGAAACGAGTAGCTCAAGAAATTGGCTGCGCTGGGTTGTATCTTGAAGCTGCTCCTGACGCGGTAGAATTCTACTCAAAGCTCGGCTTTGAAGCACTTTGCGAACCGAAAGACGGATTTGGAACTGTAGATATGTTCCTTCACTTAGACCTCATCCCAGTATAGTTATTCGAGTGACTCGTTTATTCGAATTCAAAAAGGCCCATAAGGGCCTTTTTCTTATTTCCCACATTCTCTTACTTTTACATATGTAGGTAATTTAAATTTACCATGACACATGTTGAACCCTATCCATTCATCAATAAACTTGGCTGGAGACTACATCAGCTAAACCCAAAGAAAGATGATATTTGGGCTATTGATGTTAACGGCAACCCCGTTACTATCAGTGTTCAGAAACTGGTTGAGGTAATTGCAGAAAGTAATGATCATGAAGCTAAAAGCATGCTTGGAAATAGCACTGTTGCAAGTGTTGTTGGTGCTGGAGTTTCAGGTTTGATTGATCTTATTTAACTTAACGGCACTTAATCCGCTCCGAAACATAAACCAATCTTTTTGTTAGTGCAATTTTACTCATCACACTAGCTCTTCACAACTAGCTTTACCATACCTTTAGTTATCCATGAATTGCTAATTTAGGGAAGTCACTGACAAACTTTTGTCCAAAACCTTCACAGGCTGAATTTTTACCCGTGGTACATTCTACCTCAGAAATGCCCCATTGTTGGATAGACCTTTTACTCATTCACATCCTGTTCATGGGGTTTTGCCCTACTAGAAGTTATCCATTCTTCTAATGCTGTTCGTCGTGAATCCCCATGTTGTATCACGGGGGTAAATTCGACGTAGCTATAACGAACTATAAACCTTTCGCTTCTTAGCTATTGCGTGAACATATTCTTCTTACCAATTGCTGTGATGCATAACTTATCCCACGTTGATTTGATTCACGCTCATAGTCATAGAACCAATCAAATACGAGACTGTTGTCCTTTCTGTTTAGATAGATTGAATTCTGGATGTTTCTGACATGTTTGGTTGTTACAACACCACTAGTCGATACACTATCCGTTGCGGATTTTAGGTGCTCCTTGTTAGTAATTGCATCCAAATTATCAAAATGGTTAGATATCGCGTAGGTTATAGCAGGTAAGCTAGGAATTATTACTGAAAGTATGTATTCCTGAATAGTAAAACCTAGAAAGAACCCAGCGACAGTACTAATCACAAGGGCCGAAATCGCTAGTGTAGTTATAAGCCCCTTAAACTTTTTCCTTTGTACTATATCCCAACCAAGGTTCTCTTTTTGACAAGCTAACATTGATTGATTTTTGTCTAACTGAGAAATGTTGGGCGTATACCAATCGTAGTAATTGTTAACATTTCTTTTTTCTTCTACAAATTTACGAGAGTAAATGGCGATGTCTGTGTCACACACCTCTTCACCACACATAACGCTGTTCCATTCAAGGCCGTATACAAAGCAATCAAAGTTCTCTTGTATTTTCGCGGCTTTTTCCTTTAGTTTTGAAATGGTTGGCTTTAAGTACAACAGTTCGAACAACGTTAAAGATAATGCAAGCAATGCGATGCTGTTTGTAAGATCAAAATTCCAAGCCTCATCTACCATTTCACTTAAAAGTAAAGGCTTCAACAAGAGGTTAAGAGCCATGATGACAGGAATAGACAAGAACAAATACCATCCTTGTAATTTTTTAGCATCGGTATATACCTGCTTCTGAGCTAGTAACTTGTTGATAGATTCAGGTGTGTTTTGACGATAGTTTAGTGTTTGCATAGTTAACCGTAGGTAGGAAAATTAGGACCAAAAACTTCACGCCATTTACTGATAGCGTATGCAACATTACTTTGTTCATTATTCAAAGCTTCTTGTCCTTTCTGAGCATCACCGAGAGCTTTACCAGATATCGTTACTCGTTCTTCGTGCGATAGAGAGTTGATATTACCTTGGATTCCTTTTGGGTCTTGTACTTGATTGTAAATGGCACTTGATATGTAATACAAAACACTTTTGACTTCTATATCTACCCAACTAGTCGCTGTGTTCGATTCATAATAATCAAGAATCATATTCTCAAGTAAGTAAGAACCAATCTTTGGCATGTGTTTTACTTTGCTCCAATACTTTACAGCGCGGATGACTTTCAAAACATTTCCATCACGCTCTCGGTTAATACGTGTCGTTCTTTCTTTATCCTTTCGAGGGTCTGTTTTTTTCCAGTTCCCTTTTCCATCCGGTATCAAATAGAATGTTTTTCCGAACATATCTTCTTTGGTAAAGAAGCAAGGAACAATGTCAAAATTCCATGAGTATGATGTTAGCTTGAGTGTCGCAGCTTCTTGGTTTCGCTTAATGTCAGCACATGAATACTGCGGGATCTCTTGTAGATACTTCACAATTCGATTGACTACTTTTATCGAACTTAAATACGAACTATCAGTTTGTAATAGACCTTTAAAGATTTTTGCATTATCTGGTACATGCATATAAATCGTGTCACCAATCTCAGTGTAAGTTACACCATCTGCATTCATGCAGATTAAATGGTCAATATCATCTAGTTCACGTTTCTTGGTTGAACGAGCGAAAGAACCAAAGCCCATATGTTTTGATGTGTATAGGTATGGAAAATCTGAATACTTTTCAGGGAAACCGTTCAATTGTTCAATTAGCCAATTTCGGCTACTTCGTGCAGTGCTAACTTCCGAATGGTCCAGATTTACATAGTTCGACATAAATTGATCAAATGCTTTATTAACGTTCGTAGCCATTGGGCCTCCTTAGATAATGTTTAGATTCTATTGAACTCACAGTGACATGTTGTATATGGGGTCAAAAGATAACAATACAATATACCTATCTAAAAATACCTTACGAAACATATGGTTTTTTGTAGCAAACATAAAAAACCGGACTCAATGAGCCCGGCTTTTTTCTCCTTGATATGACCAAAAAGGAGGACTGGTTAATCCAACAAACAAGGTATTTGTTCCAATCGAATCTACCTTATCAATAAGAACCTTACCTTGTTAGACGCTGTTGCTATAACTTTTAACTCACACTGGGAAAACCATACTTTTCTAATTCTATTTCCTAATATTCGCTATCGCCCTAGCTAGTCCAAGCAGATGTGTCGAAGTCTTAATCTCTAATTCTGATTGAATCCCTAAGAGTGCAATCCCTGCTAATATTTGCTGTGGCATAACCACTTGCCCTGTCGGTAATTCCATTCTGTCGTATAACATTTTGAACTGCACCCAGTCTTCACTGATGCTTAGTTCTCTTCCTTTGGCCATTCGCATAAGTCTTTTGCACTCGGGCGGTATGGGATTTCCCTCATCCCAACCTGTGACAGTTCTCACAGATTTAAAACACAGTTCCGCGACCTCTTCCTTGGTCATTTGACACTCTAACTCTCGAAAAATGTAATTCTTACTCATTTCGCGATACTTCAATGATAAAACCTATAAATACAATAGGTTGCACCGATTTAAGGAGATGTGCACCATTAAACATAAGCAGACAAAGTGCGCACTGTACAAAGGCGTATTAATTGGCAAATTTGCCTTATAAAAAGTTATTCATGAATCACTAATATTAGAATTCCTGAAACTCATTTTTGTCCAAAACCTTCACAGGCTGAATTTTTACCTATGGCACTTTCTAACTCGAAAGTGCCCTTTTCTGCGTTAACGTAATTACTCAGTAGCAGATCACGCTACTGAAATCACCGTACTTTTTCTTATATGCCAAAAGTGTTAAAAAGATAAGAGAACATCGAATGATGCTCTCTTAAATATCGGGGAGAGTACAGCTAAATAGTAAACACATTTCAGACGCGAATGAGTGTATACAAAAAGGCCGCAATCAGCGGCCTAGTTTAAAATCTACTAATTCAAAGTTAAAGCATCAATTTGAAGCTCTTTAAGTGTGAGATGAAGCTTGGGAGTCTCTGCTTTTGTAAGCAAGCTAAGAACTCATCTTGGCTCATTGGTGGCCTTTTTAATGAAGCTCTTTGTTGCTGAGCAGCCTTAACGCATGCGCTACTGTCCAATTCGAACATATCGCACAGGAACTCGTCTGGATGTATTGCTGTTAGACCTAAAGGCTCGAGTTCGCAAGAAGGAAAGTCTTTTAGGTTGAACGTAATGATAGACTCAGCCTGACCTTTAATGGCGGCAGCTACAACATGTCTATCATCAACATCGGGTAAAGTAAGGCCATCAATTAAAGACTCATACCCTTCAATCAAGCAGTCTGGAACATTTGCGTTCATTAACTGTCGAGTTCTTTGCAGTTGTTCTGCATTTAGCTCTGGCCTATTTTTCAGTAGATTTCGAGTCCATTCATCATGTATCTGTTCTGTCCATCGCGCTCTAAACAGGCCAGTATTGGCCAAGTACATTAGGTAGCTTCGGAGTGGAGCTGGGTACATTACACATGCGTCTAGAATTACCGTATATGACGCCATTAATATCCCATATCCATTTCTTGGTCTAATGCAGATAGTTCAGCAAGAGCAGCTAGTCTGTTCTCTTCTAGGCAGTTCTTGTACTCCATAAGATCAGTATAAGCTACCTTTCTACGGTTGCCAGTACGGCTAAACGGAATATCACCTGAATCAAGAAGCTTAATGAAAGTAGGACGAGACATGTTTAGCATCTCAGCACCTTCTTGCGTTGTGAGTTCCGCATGAATAGGTGTGATGCTAACAGAGTTGCCTTGACCTAATTGAGTAAGCATCTCGATCATCATATTTAATGCGCTTGCTGGAATAGTTACTTCGTGAGTCTTACCAGACTTATCGACAACGTTAATCCTTTGAGCTTCACCATTAATTTCTATAACGGCTGACAACTCTTGGCTACCAAGCTTAGCCAGTGCCATTTCTTCAGCGCTTGGCAATTTTGTAGCAGTATTCATCGTGTTTCTCTCTAGTTTTTAGTTTCTGATGTCATGGTATACAAATCTTCTCACCATGACATTATCCGAAATATTCGAAAAAAGTCAACATTCGAAATATTCGAAAGAAAGAGAGTGTCACATTATCGTTGGACTTAGTGCTCGTAGGCGGCCTAGTTCAAGGTCTATCAACGCATGCTTAACTATCTTTAATCATAGTACTTCAATATGTAGTGTATGAGAGGAATTGGTCAGCCAGATGTAGGCTAGCTGAATGATTATAATATTAGAAGTAATTCGAAAGGTCAGAGTGTTCTATGATTCATAACTCGGAATTGTCCGAAGATTAGTTTCAGTTATATCTGTCATGTTAAAGCATGCGGCAATCGTTTACGCCTCGTTATTCATTCGTAACTTGCCATCTTTCTTGTTGTGCCTGTGAAGTTGTCTGATACTTCGATACGTTTCATTTCGATGTTCATGGTGGGTTCGATTTTTTTAAGACGTGCTATATCACTGGCGATTCGTTTACAGCCTAAAAACAAGATGCCATCGAGTGGTGTTATGACATCTCCAGCCTTGAGGCAATCAACGAGGGAGGTGGCAGAGAGTGGTGTTTTTGTCCCAGCAACGTAGCGGGTTGCCACAAACTCATTCGTATAGTGGATTTCTCTTGGTAACATTTGTTCGCTTTTGGCGTAAATCATTCCGCTTTGTTTACCATTAATAACTCGATGCTCTTTATACACTCGTGTTTCCTCGCCTATGGTGGCCATAGCTTGTGGTGCGCGTGTGATGAATAAGCGAAAAGGTAGATCTTCACTTGTGATGTAATCGACAAGGTTAAACGCTAATCTTGCTCTCGCGATCTCTCCGAGTGGTTTGTCACGACAGATTTGTAGAACCTGATCCCATTGGCTGGTCAGTCGAGTGCTTTCTTTATCGCTTCTAACTTTAACCTTGAGAATATCGTAGTGAATTATCTTTTCCATGGTTAATTTGGCCTTCCGTTTTGCTTGCTTCGTTAAATTCCAACCTAACATTATTTTTTTATAACAAATTAAAGCAGTTATCCACAAAGTTGGGGCGTAACCTGTCTAAAACCTTCGTCGGTTGAGTTTATGCTCATGGTACCAAATAGATCGAAATCACCTAAAAATGCCGATAATTGTTTTCAAATTGAAGTAAAAAGCGCCAATTATAAAACTTATCGCGACACTAATAGGCGGGTATATTCGTTGACTTCTAAAAGAGCCCAATGATGGTTACTTTGCAATTGGAGTAGATTACCGCCAGTGCTCCTTGAAGCGAAAATTAGAGCAACTGCCATTGATTTCTTGAGAGGTCATGGGGGTTGGTTAATCTCTGCACCCTCGTTAGGGTACCAATAGGCGGATACCTACTTATAAGCTCTCATCCTATCCAAATTCACGAGTTGTGATCTGATTTAACTTTTTGGTGAAATTACCTCTGTTAATCCCTAAAACCCTAGCAGCCTTAGACTGATTACCGCGCGTATGAGTTATCAACTCAGTAAACAATATTTCAAACACAGCAGGAGTCACCCAAGACATATCAGGGCTAACTGATTGTTTATCAAACCATGTCGGTTCCAGTTCTGCTCGGATAAGTTTTTTTAAATGGTCTTTGTTGATTGGGGTTAGTTGGTCATTCATAGAAGTTGAAGGTCATTAAGGAACGTTATCATTCTGACAAATTTACCATGAAATCGCCTTGAAATCAGCCGACGCGGGAAAATACGAATACGATGGATAACTGTCCAGCGCAATAAGCAACGAGGACATTTTTAATCATAAGCTCAAAGCCATTCGTTTCTAAAAACACTCGACCAATCCCTGTCCGGTGATGCCCATCATCAACATAAAGCTCACCATCTCTATTACACAGAGACCAATTTCGCTTTTCTTCTTAAAAAGAGTAATCAGGATTGCTTTGAAGGTTTCGAGCATAACGCTGACCACGTTCGAGACCGTGAGGATTATCAGCGCAAGGAAATAAACCACCCAAGTTTTGCCAGCATGTCGGGGCTCTAGCCCCCCACCCCGTCGGAGAGGTGAACATCCGTGACTTACCTTCGGCATGCGTAAATTTTTTTCATATCAGAGCCCTACACCGCAATACCATTAGCCAACAACCGTTCAATTGTTGGCCAGCTCATCTGCATACGCAGGTAATTACCTAAAAAAGCACTGCATTTCACTCTCAAGGAACCACGATGCCTAGACCTAAACGCGCGTCCGGCAACCACTTTACCCGTGGCGGACAAATTACTTTTCACTCCATTCGGATGTTCTTTCAAGTCAACAATACCTTAGTCTACGCCGCCATTTGGTCGGTGATAGCGCTCACTGGCGTTCTTACCTGGCTACGCGCGCCCGATAACGCCTTTTGGTCTGTGTTCTACTACTGGCGCAATCATATCTATGCCAGCTTTGGGCACAATCTTAACAGCGAAGTCACGACGTTCTGGAGTGGAAAACGCTACGTTGGCACGCTCGCCTCCCAACTGGAAAACACCCAACTCATCAGCCTTTATGATGACGTCATTCGCCAAGCACAAATCAACTTCTTAATTGCCATCGGTATTGCCTTCGCTATTTTGATGCTCGCC
>NZ_JBFSTC010000121.1:0-11688 GCF_041466605.1 Vibrio sp. 10N.247.310.17
ATCGCCCAAACTGGTTAAATTTTAACAGTGACAACTACCCTGCCAGATAGGGGAAGGGTCACGCTTCTATTAGCTTGAACAAACTGAAGCACATGTTTTTGAATATCAGTGATTGTACGAATCCCTGAATAGCCATGAAGTAATTTAAGGTTACTAAGTAGAAAACCAGTTCGAATCTGCTTCTCGGTCACTAAGATTAGCTTTTTTCCATACTCAGCTTGAGCGACAAGCTGCTTTTCTTTAAACCTTGCTCGAAAATCTGGTTTAAGGATCTGACTTGAATGCTTCACTTCAATCAGAGAAGGCGTATCTATGCTATCGAAGAGCTGAAAGTCTGGTGTGTAGCGGCAGTAGCGCCCATTGAAGTAGTACTCAAACCCATGTGGCTGAGATTCATATCTGACTATTTGAGGATTGTATTCAGCATGAAAACAAAAATCATACTCAAGCATGGACATTGTTCGAACAACTGAGTCATTTTTCAAACTCATGAATTTACAAATGTTGTGAACAGCTGATGATTTTTTGGTTTGGTCGTACATAGCAAAAGCACTTTTGTTGTAAACCTACAACAAAAAATAGACCATGAAGACTTAGGGTGCAAATAAGAAAAGAAGCCTGCAATTTATGCGAACATATATTGCAGGCTTCATAAGGGGTGGGAACCCAGCCACATCCCGGCACACAAGTCACTCGCTGCGGCTGCTCCCTTCCAGGCCTGACCGAGTTCACGAGTTATTGTTGCGGGAGGACCAGGCCCCCATAGATTCGTTTTCTAAGAGGCTTGCCTCAAAGAGTGATTGGATTATTAAGCATCACAGCAACCATTGCAAGCCCTTCCACCCTATTTTTGAACAATTGCTGTCTAAGTGCTTATCCTTTATTCAAACCACTAGAAAATCGCAGGTAAATTCACCATTTACCTGCATTTGTAAGGTTCGGGTTATCTACGTACTAGATATCGATGTCTTCGTTATCTTCGGTGCGAAGGATGTAGTCTGTCATCCAAGCGGTGCCCAACAAACATAACCACACCACAAAAACGGGACTAGGCACTTCGATACTTGGGGTGATCACCAAAGCCGCAAAACCGACTGTTGGCAATGTCCAACACAACAGCTTATTCCAACGGAAAGTTTTCAAGCGCGTCAGTGTTTCCATCGATGCCATGATACCCGTGACACACAAAGCAACCAAAGCGGCATAAGGTAAATCGGCCATCCATAATGGAAGTATTAAGCCTAATGACCACCAGCTGTGTCGACTGGCTGGTTTAAGATGATTTGCCGCCCACCAAATCACGATGATCGACAAGGTTTGCAGCGTGGTAACCCACGGAACGCCATCAAGCTTTCCTGCGGATTGCGTGACCATAATCCCGACTTGTAGCGTTGCGACGATCAAGCCAGAAATAATCACGACCGACAAACTGCTACGTTTTGAAAAGACCACCATCAATAGTGGGAATAATACCCATACACTGACAGAGAGCGTGATGGGTTGTAGCGGTAGCGTTAATCCATAAGTGGTCATGGAGACAAGCAAAGCTAATCCTGCGATGCCTCCTTGCGGCAAAATCCATAAAGCAGGAATGACCATTGCAAGTACTGGGATATCTCCCTCACTTAAACTGATTGCTCTCGCGCAGACAACCGCTAATAATGTGGTTATCAAGAACTGAAACGTTGTAAATACCATAGCCCTCTCCTTCTACCGATCCGTGGTATTAATGAACTAGGAACATTTAGTATGGACCAATTTTTGCCCCAAATCTTTGCTGTGATTCACCAAATTCCATATGGGAAAGTAACAACTTATGGAGACATCGCACGTTTTTCAGGATTTCCGGGTTATGCGCGCCATGTGGGTAAAGCGCTGGGTAACCTACCAGAAGGAAGTAAACTGCCTTGGTATCGGGTGATCAATAGTAAAGGTGAGATCTCTTTGAAAGGAGATTCCTTTGATCGCCAGAAAAAGCATTTGCAAGAAGAAGGGATTGAAGTGAGTGACACGGGGAAAGTTAAACTCAGAATATACAAATGGCAGCCCTAGAGCTGCCACTAATCGTCTATTCAACTGACTAAATTAGCTAATCAAGATGCCTTAACAGTGGCATCGATTTCGACTTAACGAACGCCAACCAAACGTAGGTCTGCTTGCTGCGTGTTTTCTACGTCAGTAATCACTGACTTAATCGTGTCTGTTGTGAAACGCAGTTTGCCGTCAACGTGAATCGTTGCGCGCATGTTGTAACGGTGGTTAGCTTTAATCTTGTTGTTGTCGTAGCTCAGCTCGAATGCGAACGGAACTTGCTTACCGTCTGTGGTGAACTCTTGAGTTGCGATAACCGTCGATGGTGCGTCAGCCAGTGAGATGTCTTCTAGCGTAACAGTCACTACTGCATTCTCTGGCAATGCAATTCTTTCACGATAGCTTACTGTTCCTGAAATCACTTGAGTGTTCTCTGCAACCACTTCCTGAGAAGCACTGGTTTCTGATGTTGCTTGGCAACCCACAAGTAGGCCAAACGATACTAAAGACGTAATAAGAATTAGAGCCTTTTTCATATTCAATTTCTCTCAACATGTTTGCCGGACTCGGCAAATCTACTCACCAATTATAAGAGAGCTTTCATATTCTGTCTCGAAACCCTATGATTTATTGACAGATATCTGACTAAGCTGAATGATTAACACCATAATCTGACACCTATTTTACCAAGAGGCATGCTGGCGATGAGTCAACCTTTAAATGAATTACTCAATTTACTTCAGCTAGAGAAACTAGAGGAAGGCCTGTTCCGCGGGCAAAGTGAGAACCTAGGTCTGCCACAGGTATACGGCGGTCAAGTATTAGGGCAAGCGCTTTCTGCTGCTCGTTATACGGTTCAAGACGACCGCAGTGTTCACTCGTTCCACAGTTACTTTCTATTTCCCGGCGACCCTGAAAAACCCATTATTTACGATGTTGAGAACCTAAGAGATGGACGCAGCTTTAGTACACGCCGCGAGAAAGCGATTCAAAATGGCCGCCCTATTTTCTATCTTACGGCTTCTTATCATGGTGACGCACCCGGCTTTGAACACCAGAATGAAATGCCAAACATCCCAGGGCCAGAGAACTTTGCATCAGAAACTGAGTTAGCAAGCCACATTGCTGAATTTTTGCCTGAGAAACTGCGTAAGACTTTCTGTGGCGAAAAGCCAATTGAGATGCGCCCGGTAACAATAGTGAACCCGCTTAACCCTAAGAAAGCCGACCCAAAACAATACCTTTGGGTGAGAGCAAATGGCGCGATGCCAGACAACCAATTGATACACCAATACCTGCTTGCTTACGCATCGGATTGGGGGTTCTTGGTGACGGCGCTTCACCCTCACGAAGTTTCGATCATGACACCCAACTTCCAAGTGGCGACGATTGACCACTCAATCTGGTTCCACCGCCCATTCAAGATGGATGAATGGTTGCTTTATGCGATTGAAAGCCCAACGGCAGCGAACACTCGTGGCCTAGTGCGCGGCGAGATCTTTAATCAGAAAGGTGAGCTAGTAGCGACAGCCGTTCAAGAAGGTGTGATGCGTTTTACTAAATAGCGATCAAGTAATACCAATCGTAGTAAATAACTGGTCATCCTAGCTTGTTAAAAACCTCGATAACTTCGTTAGAATTTTTGATTGTAGAATAACTACTTATCAGAAAATTCTGCCTTGTTCTCAAGCTTTTTCCCTGCGCTATTCCTGAACACTTACTTACTGTGATTGGTATAAATAGCGAATAAACGCTTTTTACAAGCCCCAAATATTTACGAGAAAACAAAAAGAGAGGCTAACGACAAGCTGTCACGTAACAGTCCGTAATCTCTATTCAGCCTCTAGCAAGGGTTCGAATTCACCTTGTACTCGAGTTTTAATTCCATCACCAGCGTCTCGCAGTAGATTAAATGGCGATAACACCACGCCTTTCACTGCGCCTTCTGCGGCACCTTGAGCTAACTCTTTACTTTTATCTGCCAGCAAATTCGCTTGTGCCAAAATACCCGGAACTTCCGCTCGTAGCATTTCAGATTCGGCAACAACAGTGGGGATAGTTTGCTGGCGGTAAGATTTACTTTCAGCGAGCATCGGTGGCATCACATCGACACGGTATCGTTTTAATTCAGTCAATGTTGGCGGGATGACATCGGTTCTTACCTGCCCGACTTCCGTTCGGACATTTTTAACTTCATCTAATATCGCAGGGATTTTATTATCGACCGATGAAACGGTTTGATTCACTTTTTCGACGGTCTTTCTGACGTCTTCAACGGTATCTAACACCTGAGGAGCAAGCTCATTAACATGTTCAGCAAACGCTAATAGCTCTTCTACTTTTAGCCCTTTGGTAAGACCGGATAAATCTTCGATCACCTGCGGATAAGTATCAACGATTTCACCGACTTTATTGGTAAACGAATAGATGGTGTAACCCAAATAGAAAATGGCAACGGCCAGTACCAATTGGATAGCAGTAGATACTTTTGCAAACATGAATATTCCTTTTCTTTATCGCAGAGGCGAGATCTAAACTGAGAATATATCTAAACTGAAACGATAGTTAACTTTAGCTAGGTGTAGCTTAAAGAGGCAATGCCGTCGTGTACTTCAATGGCTCCATCGCAAACGTCGAGGTCACATTAGAGATACCATCAATGCTATTCACCAAGCGCTTGTAGAAATCATCAAAGCACTTCATGTCTTTCACCTGAACCTTCATCATATAATCATATTCGCCAGCCATGCGATAAAACTCCATCACTTCTGGAAATTCCGATACGGTGTTTACAAAACGACCATACCACTCATGAGAATGATCACTGGTTTTCACCAATACGAACGCTGTAAAAGCAAGTTCGAGCTTTTCAGGATTCAATAACGCCACTTTTTTTTCAATAATGCCGTTTTCTTCGAGGCGTTTAAGCCTTTTCCAACAAGGTGTTGTGGTGAGGTTGACCGCTTCTGAAATGTCGTTCAATGACAATGTGCTGTCTTCTTGTAACAGCCTTAATATTTTTTTATCTACGGCATCTATCACACTTTCACCAAATCGAATTTAAAGAGAATAATTTTCTACAATTTAAGCAAAACAAAGCAAATATGGCAAAGTTTTTCTCTCAAATTCTAGCTAAATTGGAAGCATACCAATTACAAAGAATTCCTACACTCGATCAGGAGAACGCTTATGTGCACTGACCATCAATGGATTAACAACGCGATTCGTAAAATTGAAGCGGACTACCAACGCTCAGCGGATACGCACCTTATCAAGCTCGATCTACCAAGTATCGAAGGCATTGATGTTTACCTTAAAGATGAAAGCACACACCCTACAGGCTCTTTAAAGCACCGCTTAGCGCGTTCTCTGTTCTTATACGCTATCTGTAACGGTTGGGTTGGCCCAGAAACAACGATCATTGAATCTTCATCAGGCAGTACTGCAGTATCTGAAGCGTACTTTGCTCGCCTACTTGGCCTGCCGTTTATTGCGGTGATGCCAAAATGCACAGCGAAGAAGAAGATTGAGCAGATTGAATTCTACGGCGGCCAAGCGCATCTTGTTGACCGCTCAGATGAAATTTACGATGAGTCTCGCCGTTTAGCAGAAGAATTGAATGGTCACTACATGGATCAATTTACTTACGCTGAGCGCGCAACCGACTGGCGTGGTAACAACAACATCGCGAACTCGATTTTCAATCAAATGCAGATGGAAGATCACCCAGTTCCGGCTTGGGTAGTAATGAGCCCAGGTACTGGCGGTACTTCAGCGACGATTGGCCGTTTCATTCGTTACCAACAGCATGAAACTAAGCTTTGTGTTGTCGACCCTGAGAACTCTGTATTCCACGAATACTTCCAAACAGGCAATGCGAACGTGAAAGGCAGTACATTCAGCAAGATTGAAGGCATTGGTCGCCCACGAGCAGAGCCAAGCTTCATTCCTGGTGTGGTTGACGAAATGCGTAAAATTCCAGACGCAGCAAGTATCGCAACGACACATTGGTTATCTGACATTCTTGGTCGCAAGGTCGGCGCATCAACCGGGACTAACATGTACGGTGTGCTTCAGCTAGCCAGTGAAATGAAAACGCGTGGCGAAACAGGCTCTATCGTGACTTTACTGTGTGACAGTGGTGAACGTTACCTAGACACTTACTTCAATGACGAGTGGGTAAATCTGAATATCGGAGACCTACAACCTTATGCTGCGAAGCTAGAAGCTTTCTCGCAAACAGGTGAGCTGGCTTAACCACAGAACAAACACCGACGCAAAAATAAAAAGAGCCCTGATGGGCTCTTTTTTGGTTTGTTCTATTCATCAATTTCTAGCGAGAACAAATTATTCTGGCTTCTGCTTCGCTTCAAATGCCGCTAGTTGTTCAGGCGTCGCTTTTGGTTGATGGTTTTGTTTCCACTCATCGTAAGTCATGCCATATACGCGCTCACGAGCGTCATCGATATCAAAATCTAAACCTTGTTGTTCAGCTTCTGCTTTGTACCACTTACTGAAACAGTTACGGCAAAAGCCCGCCAAGATCATCAGGTCGATGTTCTGCACATCCTTATTATTGTCTAAGTGTGCTAGCAGGCGACGAAAGGTTGCTGCATCCAGCTTGTCTTGTTCTTCTTGAGAAAGATCTTTGTATTTAAATTCAGCCACTTTACTTTCCTTTATTCGATTTATTGTACTAATTCATTGAGCTCTGTGTGTTATACAAAAAAAGCCTGCAATTCGCTAGGAGCAAACGCAGGCTTTTCAATATTGTTACACTATTCCGTGCTCATTAAGCGTACGTGTTCATTAGCCGTGCGTGTTCATTAACCGTGACTGCTTCTTCCCACGTTATCATGACTGAGCTCTTTATTAAGCTCCGCTTCCACATGACCCGGAGAGCGTGTTGAGCCGGAAATCAGTCGGTACATCGCAGGGATTACAAACAGAGTTACCAGTGTCGCGAAGCCCATACCGAAGAAGATAACCGTACCTACAGCCACTCGGCTTTCATAACCTGCGCCCGTTGAGGTAATCAATGGGATTGCACCAGCTAATGTTGTGAACGCCGTCATTAAGATTGGACGTAGACGTCGAGCTGAAGCATCAATGATCGCCTTTTCAAACTCAATACCACGATCTCGAAGTTGGTTGGCAAATTCGACGATCAAGATGCCGTTTTTGGTCACCATACCGATCAACATGATCATACCGATCTGGCTGTAAACGTTGAGCCCTTGACTCATCAACACCAAGCCTAAGAAGCCACCAAAGATACCCATAGGTACGGTGAACATCACCACCAGCGGGTTAATGAAGCTCTCAAATTGCGCAGCCAATACCAAGTACGCGACCAACATCGCTAGCGCGAACACCACTAAGATACTCGATTGGTTTTCTTTAAAATCTTTAGACTCGCCTGAGTAGCTTACTGAAATATCACCCGGTAGCTGCTCAATCGCTTGTTCATCAAGGAAATCCAAAGCATCGCCCAGCGTGTAACCTTCCATTAGGTTCGCTTTGATGGTCACCGATTTCTGTTTGTTGTAGTGCGACAAACGAATCGAAGACGCTACTTCTTCAATATGCGTTAGAGTATCGAGTGTCACCAATTCACCAGACTGAGTTCGCATGTAGATTTGGCTTAAGTCATTCGCATTGTTAAAGCTGTTTTCATCGCCACGCAGGTAAACGTCGTACTCTTCACCACGTTCAACGAACGTCGTTTCACTCTTACCGCCCAGCATGATTTCTAACGTGTCCGAAATGTCCGAAACACTCACACCTAGCTCGGCTGCACGTTGCTTATCTACGGTTACCAACAGCTCTGGTGTTTTCTCAGAGTAATCGATGTCCGCACCTTCCATCATTGGCGAGTCTTCAGCGGCTTGCTTTAACAGTTCGCCCCATTTCTGAAGCTCAGAGTAATCAGAGCCACCCAGTACAAATTGCACAGGCTCACTCGAACCACCACGGAAGCCTGGCATGAACGGGAACACACGTACATCAGGAATACCCGCTAAAGACTTACGTACCTCGCCCAAGGCTTGTTGTGCTGTCTCTTCACGTTCATCCCAATCTTCCAGGATCATGATAACGAAGCCCGTTTGGTCGCCCGCATTACCACCAAACGCTGGCGATTGAATGCTGAATGACTTCAAGAATCCTTGACCAAGCAGCGGCATTAGGCGCTCTTCAACGATGTCCATGTTGGCAGACATTCGGTTGTAACTGGTTGCATCGGCACCACGAACAAACGCAAAGATAACACCACGGTCCTCTTGTGGCGTCAGTTGCGACGGCACTTGTTGCATCAAACCATAACTACCGCCCATACACGCAATAATGATAATTGGAGCTGCCCAACGCCAGTTTAGAGCACGGCGCAATACCGATTTGTACCCACCTTCTAACTTACCAAACACACGTTCAACAAATTGATTGAAGCGATTAGGTTTCACGTTCGCTTTTAGGATTTTACTGCCCAAAACCGGCGTCAAGGTTAATGCTATGACAGATGAAAAGATCACCGACATCGCCAATAGCACTGAGAACTCAGTAAACAGAAGGCCTACCATACCGTCCATAAACGAGATGGGTAGGAACACCATTACCAATACTAGCGTGGTTGCGATTACTGCAAAGCCTACTTCACGTGTCCCTTTATAAGCCGCAAGCAATGGTGATTCACCACGTTCAATGTGGTGGAAAATATTCTCAACCACCACAATCGCATCATCAACCACCAAACCGATAGACAGGATAAGTGCCATCAAGGTGATGAGGTTGATAGAGAAGCCAAAGTAGTACGCCGCAATAAACGACGAGATTAGCGATACAGGAACGGTCACGGCTGGAATTAGCGTTGCACGCGCTTGGCCAATGAAGACGTAAAGCACGAGGATAACCAAACCACCCGTAATAAAGAGTGTGCTGTAAACCTCTGAGATCGAACGGTCGATAAAGACAGTGGAGTCATAGTCGACAGCCAAGCGAGTTCCATCCGGCAAGAACTTTTGAATGGCCTCTACTTCTTTATGAACTAAGTCAGCCACCTCAAGTGGGTTGGCATCAGACTGAGGCACAATGCCCATACTGACGTTAACAACGCCGTCACTCTTAAAGGTCGAGTTCTCGTTTTCTGCGCCAATGTAAACATCCGCTACATCTTTCAAGTAGATAGGTGTGTTATCAGAGGCACGTTTCACCACTAAGTATTCGAAATCTTTGGCTTCAGTATATGAACGAGCAGTACGGACCGACATCACAATCGCATCGTTACGCACTTCGCCACCCGGGCTTTCAATGTTCTCGTTACGTAGGGCTTGTGTAATATCAGAGGCGGTAACACCACGACCCGCCATTAACGCAGGTTTCAGCTTCACGTACATGACTTTGTACAAGCCGCCAGAAATATCCACCGAGCTTACACCAGAAATCAAACTAAAGCGGTCAATCAACACACGTTCGGTGTAATCGGTTAACTGCGTTCGGTCCATCTCAGTTGAGCTTAAATTGATGTAAACCGACGCTTCACCACTACCATTGTTTTTGTAAACAATCGGGTCATCGGCTTCATCTGGCAACGAACGCTGAGCACGCGCTACCGCATCACGCACATCACTGACACCGGTATTGAGGTCATAACCAAGTTCAAAGGTGATGGTGATTCGTGACGACCCGTTTCGTGTCGTAGATTCGATTTCATCGATACCACTGATGCCAGATAACTGGTCTTCAAGGTTGGAGGTGATTTGGCTTTCAATGATGGTGGCAGATGCACCTTCATAACGAGTACTGATCGATACCACCGGGCTTTCAATATCGGGCATTTCACGAACGGCAAGCTTATTGAAAGAGACAATACCAAACACAACCAAAAGCAGGCTCAATACAACTGCCGCTACTGGTCTCTTCACAGAAACATCAGATAACAACATTAGTTAGCGCCTTCTTGTGCTGCTGTATTTTCTTCAAGTTTAGCTTTGTTGCCATCAAGATTAGCTGTATCGCCGTCAAGTTTAGCCGGGCGATTGACGGCAAGCTCTTGAACCAAAACACCGTCACGCATGTTCACGATACCTTGCACTACGATCTTCTGACCAATCTCGATGCCTTTTTCGATCACGACTTCGTTATCAAGACGAGCCCCGAGGAATACTTCGGTACGAGTCGCTTTGTTATCTTCGCCAATAACATAAACGAAACGCTTAGTGCCTGAATACTCAAGCGCTTGAACTGGAATTATTGGGGCTTCTACTGGTGGGAAGTCCATATCAGCCGCCACTAACATGCCCGGTTTTAGGTAATCATTGTTGTTATCGAAGTGGATTCGAACTCGAAGGTTCAACGTTTCGGCGTTAATACGAGAATCAATACCCACCACAGTACCCGTGAACTGAGTATCGCCCCACGCACTGGTGCGAGCCGTTACTGTCATACCTTTAGACAGTTTAGAAAGGTAGCGCTCAGGAATTTGAAGATCTAACTGCATCACAGACAAGTCATCTAACGTCACGAGCTCTGTACCCGATGTCACCATTTTGCCGCGGCTAAAGTCAATAAAACCGACCGTACCAGAGAAAGGTGCACTGATATGTAGATCTTTCAGGTTAGCGTTAGCGGCAGCTAGGCGAGCATTAGCGATCTCTACGTTAGTTTTCTGAGCGTCAATTTCAGTTTGAGTGATCGCGTTACGTTTCACTAGTCGTTGAAATTCCGCAAGCTTACGCTTTTCATCTTTTAAATATGCTTGTGCTTCTGCAACTGCTGCTTTTGCTTTGTCATCATCGAGTTGAACCAACATCTGCCCTTTGGTGACATCTTGATTGGCTTTGATGTTAATAGAGTTCACTCTGCCAGCCACTTCAGAAGTGATCATTACAGATTGCTCGGCTTCCAACTTACCGACCAAAGAAAGAGACTGGCTAACTTGGTGAATGTCAACTTGCTCGGTAACAACAGTGACCGTGCTAGGGCCCATACGTTTAGCTAGTGCGGCTGGAGACGCCATAATGATAGACAAGCTAAGCAGGGTTAAAACAGTTTTATGCTTCATAATAATGGTCTGCAAGTAAGGTTTATACCAAACACAGTAGGTAAGTGGTCAGAAATAGCGCAGAGAAAAGACTTGAGAACAAGGTAGAGGTTTTCGATAAGTAGTTATTCTACAATCAAAATTCTTAACGCAGTTATCGAGCGTTTTAACCAGCTAGGGTGACCAATTATTTACTACGATTGGTATTATTATCTATAAATGAAATTAACCGTATTCTATCAACTGATGAATGCTGTAACGTCAAGAAGTGTAAATCTAAGTTAAATTCAATTGACGTTTCATGACGAATAACACGAACCAAACGCGATACAGAAAGCTAATTACCTCAAGGTGTTACCTATCAGTACGTAAATCTTAATACAGATGTTCACTTCACGAGCAATATGCGTACTTTTCGCCATCTTTGCCCAAAAAGGCAGCATTTAACACAAAACCATAAGAAAAACCCTTTACAGGTTTAACGTGTTTGCTATGATGCGCTCCGCACTTGAGAGATGCGTTGGGAAAAACATCTCTTTAGCCTATCCATTATGAGTTAGGAAAAACACCCTGGAGGGGTTCCCGAGTGGCCAAAGGGAGCAGACTGTAAATCTGCCGGC
>NZ_JBFSTC010000122.1:0-11309 GCF_041466605.1 Vibrio sp. 10N.247.310.17
AAACCGGCAACCGTTAATAGCGGTTCTAGGGTTCAAATCCCTATCCCTCCACCACCATTTAAAAGCCCGCTGAGAAATCAGCGGGCTTTTTTCATATTTGTCGTTTAGAAAAACAAAAAAGAGCACTAACGTGCTCTTTATCTGTGACTCCACACTTGCTTGTTATCACTTATAGATAACTAGTCTTGAAGGTATTTACCTTCAGCTACCTGCCAAAATGCTCTAATCAACGGATTTTCTAACTGCGATCGCTTACAGCACACTCCCAATTCAAACGGCTTGATTGGTTCTATTTTTAAGCGGTCGACTTTATCTCTCACAGGGCTGTTGTTGATTACAACGTCTGGAGCGATACCAACCCCACAGCCAAGAGCAACCATACTTACGATTGCTTCATGACCTGATACCTGAGCGTAAATGTTGGGCTTTATCTTCATCTTTTTGAACCACGCGTTCGCACGTTCTCGTGCAGTACCTGCTTCTGGGATGATAAAAGGCACTTCATTCCAGTTTGGTTTCTCTGATTGCAGTTGCTGGCTAAAACTACTGACACCGGAGGGGATGATCACTGACAGTGGTATATCGCTAATGGTTTCGAACTCTAATCTTGAAGGCAAAATATCTGGTTTAGCTGAAATAGCAATATCAGCTTCATCATTCAGGATCTTGTCGATGGATTGCGCTGGATCACCGGTAGATAGCTTAAACTCAATATACGGATGAATAGCCCTGAATTCGGTAATGAGTTCAGGAAGGTGGCTGTAGCTTGCTGTTACGGAACAGAAAATGCGGATCTCACCCTTGAGCTCCTGTTCTCCGCCTTTTAGGTGGAGATTATATTGCTGCCACTCGCCAACGATGTTCAATGCCACAGGTAACAGATGTTTCCCTGCTGGTGTGAGGTCAACACTTCGATTATCCCTGATAAGCAGTTCTTGTCCTGTTTCTTCCTCAAGCTTTTGTATTTGACGACTAAGGGCAGAAGGACTGACGTGCATAGCCGCAGCTGTTTTGCTGAAACTCTTGCTATCACATAAATGTATAAATAATTGTAGAGATTTTATGTTCATGTTTTGCGATCGTTTCCATGTTGCATTTATTGCAATAACTAATTGTGAATATATCACTTTCAGCAACGGAGTGTCTGTTTTAGTATGAAGTCATTCGATAGAGAGATATCGACCTTACGGACTTATTTTTAAAGGAGTGCCCTACAATGGCTAACTATTTCAATACATTAAACCTTCGTGAGCAACTAGACCAATTAGGTCGCTGCCGTTTCATGGATCGTGAAGAATTTACGACTGAAGCTGAATACCTTGAAGGTAAGAAGATCGTCATTGTTGGCTGTGGTGCTCAAGGCCTGAACCAAGGTCTAAACATGCGTGATTCTGGTCTAGACGTATCTTACGCTCTACGCCAAGCTGCAATTGATGAGAAGCGTCAATCATTCAAGAATGCTGACGAAAACGGCTTTGTAGTTGGTAGCTACGAAACGCTAATCCCTCAAGCAGACCTAGTTATTAACCTTACTCCCGACAAGCAACACACTAATGTTGTTGAGACAGTAATGCCTCTAATGAAAGAAGGCGCTGCTCTTGGTTACTCTCATGGTTTCAACGTTGTTGAAGAAGGAATGCAATTACGTGCTGACCTTACCGTTGTAATGGTTGCACCTAAGTGTCCAGGTTCTGAAGTACGTGAAGAGTACAAGCGTGGTTTCGGTGTTCCAACACTGATCGCTGTTCACCCAGAAAATGACCCTAAAGGTGAAGGCTGGGATATCGCTAAAGCTTGGGCTGCAGGTACTGGTGGCCACCGTGCAGGTTGCCTAGAGTCTTCATTCGTAGCTGAAGTTAAATCTGACCTTATGGGTGAGCAAACTATTCTATGTGGCATGCTACAAGCGGGTTCTATCGTATCTTACGAGAAGATGATTGCTGATGGCATCGAACCAGGCTACGCAGGTAAACTTCTACAATACGGTTGGGAAACGATTACTGAAGCACTTAAGTTCGGTGGTGTAACTCACATGATGGACCGTCTATCTAACCCTGCTAAAGTTAAAGCGTTTGAGCTTTCTGAAGAGCTAAAAGACCTAATGCGTCCGCTTTACAACAAGCACATGGATGACATCATCTCTGGTCACTTCTCTAGCACAATGATGGCTGACTGGGCGAACGATGACGTGAACCTACTAGGCTGGCGTGAAGAGACAGGCGAAACAGCATTCGAAAACTACCCAGCTTCTGACGTAGAAATCTCAGAGCAAGAGTACTTCGACAACGGTATCCTAATGGTTGCTATGGTTCGCGCCGGTGTTGAGCTAGCATTCGAAGCAATGACAGCATCTGGCATCATCGATGAGTCGGCTTACTACGAATCTCTACATGAGCTTCCACTAATCGCAAACACAGTTGCTCGTAAGCGTCTTTACGAAATGAACGTTGTAATCTCTGATACTGCTGAGTACGGTAACTACCTATTCGCTAACGTAGCAACACCGCTACTACGTGAGAAGTTCATGCCTTCAGTAGCAACAGACGTAATCGGCCGTGGTCTAGGTGAAACATCTAACCAAGTTGATAACGCTAAACTAATTGAAGTAAACGAAGCTATCCGTAACCACCCTGTAGAGTATATTGGTGAAGAGCTACGTAGCTACATGAGCGACATGAAGCGTATCGCTGTAGGCGGTTAATTTGTCGCTTAGATACTGATAAATTTGCAGAAAAAGCGAAGCAGTATCACTAACTCCTTACAGGTTGGAGTTATAAATAAGCAACACAACATCTAATAAAAAGGCTTGGTCGCCGTTGACCAAGCCTTTTTGCTTTTAGTAACAAAGTCTTAAAAATCAATAAAATGAACATTGTTTGTTCAGTCTTCGTAGACTTTCAGTTTTCTTTCTTTACGCTTACTTGTCGGCAATCTTTGCTTCTAAGTCCGCTAGCTTTTGTTCCATTTCAGTCAGCTTTTGGCGAGTGCGCAGTAGTACTTGTGTTTGAACATCAAACTCTTCACGGCTTACAACGTCTAGCTTGTTCAGTTGGCCTTGGATAACCTGGCGAACTTTTTGATCTACATCTGAACCAAGCTCTTTTACTGGTTGAGGCATAGAATCGTGGATCTGCTTAGCAATCTGCTCTAGTTTTTTTGGATCAAACATATCAATTAAAACTCCTGAATATTTACCACTATTCTATTTAATCACACTTGCGATGTCGCCTATGGCGTACAAAAAAAGGCCACCGAAGTAGCCTTTTTATTGTTATTACGACTTAGTGATTACTTATTATCAGCTAATTCTCTGTGCGCTGCTTTTGCTTCATCGACGCGAGCTAGTTTTTCTAGGTCTTTGTCTTCAACAAATACAGGTAGAGGTTTGTGTTTTTCAGCTAAGTAACTGTAAATCACTGGCAGTACAAATAGCGTGAATAGAGTACCAATTGCTAAACCAGCAACGATTACGATACCAATACTGAAACGCTGAGCCGCACCCGCACCACTTGCGTACATCAGTGGGATTAGACCCGCGATCATCGCAGCCGTTGTCATCAGGATTGGACGAAGACGAACCTTCGCTGCTTCCATTACCGCTTCAATACGAGTTTTTTGATTGTGCAGCTGCTCTTCTTTCGCAACCTCACAAATCAAGATACCGTGCTTGGTAATCAGGCCGACTAAGGTGATCAAACCAACTTGCGAGTAGATGTTCATCGTTGCCGCGCCCCAAGCCAGAGCTATTAGGGCACCACAGATCGCCAGTGGTACAGATACCATGATAACCAGTGGGTCTTTCAGTGATTCAAACTGAATCGCCAATACCAAGAAGATGATTGCCAGAGCTAAACCAAAGGTCGCGTAAAGTGCGCTACCTTCTGTTACGTATTGGCGTGCTTCACCCATGTAGTCATGGTTGTAGCCACTTGGAAGCTTATTCGCTGCCGTGTCTTCAAACCATGCAATTGCATCACCCATTGCAGCGCCTGGAGCCGGTACCGCACCAATCGTAGCCGAGTTCAATTGGTTGAAGTGAGGAAGAGAGCGAGGCTCTGCCACAACATCAATCGTAATCAAACTGCCTAGTGGTACAGCGTTGCCGTCTGCAGCACGTACGTAGTAGTTGTTCATTGATTCTGGGTTCAAACGGAATTTACGTTCAACTTGAGGAATTACCTCGTAAGAACGGCCATTCAAGTCGATACGGTTTACGTAGCCATCTGACATCATGGTACCGAGCGTGATACCGATATCTTGCATGGTCACACCGTATGCGCCTGCTTTATCCTTGTCGATGTTGATCTTCATGGTTGCTGAGTCGTAATTCAGGTCGAGATCTGAATATACGAACAACGGGTTTGAAGAGACATCAGCCAGAATGTCTGTGGTAATTTGGAACAAGCTTTCAAAACTGTTTGGCGTTGTTATAACAAACTGAATTGGAAGGCCTGAACCAGCACCGGGTAGTTCTGGCATTTGGAATGCAGTTACCGCCATTCCTGGAACATCTTTCACCAAATTACCAACGCGGTTCGCTACGTCTGATTGGCTTGCTTCACGTTCGCTCCAAGGAACCATAGACGCGATACCAAATGCTTGGTTTGCATTTGGCACACCTGTAAATACCTGTGCGTAAGCAACTTCTGGTTGATCAGACAGAATCTGGTTTACGTCGTTCATGGTATTTTGCATGAAGTCTAAGTTTGCATTCGACGGTGCAGTACCCATCAACATGATTACACCTTTATCTTCTGAAGGTGCTAGCTCACTAGGGATGAATTTGAACAACAACGGTAAACTTGCAAATACGATGATAGCAAAACCAATAAATACTGGACGATGTTGCATTACCGCACCAAGCATACGCTCGTAACGGTTAGTCATGCCATCCAGCACGCTATGAACTTTCTGCTCAAACTTGCTTGGTTCAGCGTGAGCTTTCAGCATTTTTGAACACATCATTGGCGAGAGCGTTAGTGCCACAATACCTGATACGAAAACCGAACCAGCTAGGGTTAATGCAAACTCTTTAAATAGCGAGCCTGTAATACCACCCATCATCGCAATTGGAGCATATACCGCACCTAGCGTTAACGTCATTGCGATAACAGGCACCGCAATTTCGCGGGTACCGATAATCGCTGCACGGAAAGGGGACTCGCCGAGCTTGATATGCCTGTCGACGTTCTCAAGTACTACGATCGCATCATCTACCACTAGACCGATGGCAAGTACCATTGCCAATAGTGTCATTAGATTCCAAGAGAAACCCATTGCCTGCATTACCATTGCAACACCAATCAAAGACAGTGGGATAGTAATAATAGGGATCAGTACCGCTCGGAATGAACCTAAGAATAAGGTAATTACGATCAATACGATTAATGCCGCTTCAAGGATGGTCTTGATAACCTCTTGAATTGACTCGTTAATCGCAATAGTTGAATCGTACATGACGTTCATTGAGATGTTGCTTGGTAGGTTCTTCTCTAGTTGAGGAAGAAGTTCCAGTACATCAGCTGCGATGTTGATTGGGTTCGCACTTGGCGCCGCATTGATCGCGGCTACAACCGCCTCTTGGCCGTTAGCACTTGCTCGGTAAACATCGTGACTTTTCTCAAGAGAAACTTTCGCGATATCGGATAGGCGAATGATCTCACCTTCTCCGCTTTTCACGACTAGATTCTCTAGTTCTTCAGTGTTTGATACTTGTGTATCGGCACTGCCGTTGTAAAGCACGAACTCACCGGTCGCTTGACCCGTCGCTGATTGGTAGTTGTTAGCGTTCAGTACCGTCATTACATCAGATGCAGTCAGACCAATCGCCGCCATTTTTGATGGGTCTAGCCATACGCGCAGTGCGTATTTCATACCACCATATAGGTCAACTTTAGATACACCATTAACCGTAAATAGCTGCGGGTTGATTACACGCTCTAGATAGTCGGTAATTTGGCTCGATACCAATTCGTCACTGGTAAAACCAATATAGAGTACAGCGGTTGTTGAACCGGTCGACATGGTTACGGTTGGATCTTCAGCCTCTTTAGGTAGCTGAGAACGTACCGAGTTTGTCTTGGCCAGTATGTCAGACAATGCCGCATTCGGGTCGGTGTTCAACTTCATGTTCACGGTAATCGTAGATTTACCTAGTACAGAAGAAGATGTCATATAATCGATATTATCCGCTTGAGCCACAGCCTGTTCGAGGGGCTGGGTGATAAAGCCTTGGATAAGATCGGCACTTGCACCATAGTAACCAGTTGAGACTGTCACCACGGTATTCGTCATTTCCGGGTATTCACGCACCTGCATTTTGAAGATTGCTTGTAAGCCAAGCAGAGCAATCAAAAAGCTGATGGATACCGCTAGAACTGGACGTTTAATAAAAACATCAGTAAAGCGCATTGTGCCTCCAGTTACAGCTTAGGTGTTTCAGATGGTGGAGTGATTGCATCACTTTCAACAACTTTAACTTTGGCGCCGTTACTTAGGCGTACTTGGCCAGAAGTTACAACTGTATCGCCAGCTTTAACACCCTCAAGGATGTGTGCAATATCAGCCGTACGCTCACCTACTTTTACAACATGTTGAGCAACACGCTGAACTCCGTCTTCTTCAGTTAAGATGTAAACATTGTCACCATATAGAGTGAAAGTAATCGCTGTTTGAGGAAGAGTAACTTGGTTCTCTAGCTTAGGCAGAATGATGTTAGCACGAGCGAACATACCGCTACGAAGCTTGCCATCATTGTTTGGAATATCTGCTTGAACTTGGATAAGACCACTTTGGATGCTTACTGCTGGTTCGATGGCACTGATAGAACCTTCAAATGGCTTCTCTGGGTAGGCATCAACAAATATGTCGATAGCTTGCCCCACATGGATGCGAGAGATATCAGTTTGAGAAACCGTGAAGCGCAGGCGCATGACACTGGTATCTTCTAAACGAACGATATCCGTACCTGATTGCAGGTATTGACCTAGGTAAACGTTACGGATACCCACTTTTCCATCGAAAGGAGCACGAATTTCACGACGTTCGATAGATGCTTTTAGGCTTTCAATATCAGCAGATAGAGAGTAGAAGTTTGCTTCTGCTTCATCGTATGCTTCTTTAGAAATAGAACCTTTCTTAAAAAGACCTTGGTAGCGTTTGTATTTTGCTTTTGCCGCAGGTAGGCGAGCTTCAGAGCTCTTTAGATTTGCCTTTTCTACGCCAGAATCAAGACGAATAAGAAGTTGGTCATTTTTAACATCAGTACCAGAACCAAAAGATATTTGGTCAATAACACCGCTGGTTTCGTTCGCTAGTGTTACACCTTGGTTAGGTTCGATGAAGCCGATAGCTTCGATTACTGGAACCCAGTCGATAGGTTGAACTTCTGTTACCGTTACTGGAAACTCTGGCTCAGGTCGGTTAGCCATAAACTCAGCAATTTTTTGTTGTTTAAACATGTTAAACCCAATAACGCTGCCGAAAAGTAGTACAGCGATGAGTAACATGAAGAAAGTCCACTTTTTCATTCTAGTTAGAACTCCAAATTAGTGTGTAATAATCGCATCCCAACTTGCTTCAATCGCCGCTTCAATGGCTTTTTTATCAAGTTGGTAATATCCAAGAGATTGCTTACGGGCCAGCGTGACACTGACTTCTAAGCTAAGTGCTGCTAAAACAGGGTTTTCTAGGGGCTTAAACACCCCTTGCTCTCTACCTTCAGTAAAGAGTTGATCTATTTTGTGGAACATTTTTCGTTCAATCTCTTTGGTCTCATGGCTGCGAATACAAGGTAAAGAGTCGTATTGAGCTCTATTCTTTAAATTGCAGATGTTTGATCCCGAGAGCTCGAAAATGTTGAGCCACATTTTTCTAAATCGTTCTTTTAGACTCATCGAATCTTCAACGCCTTGCTGAATTAAACCAGCATTTCGTTGAGTGACAGCTAAGCGAACTTGTTGTAATAGTTCTTCTTTGTCTGAGAAGTAGCGATAAATAGTTCCAGCCGCAACTCCTGCTTCTTTAGCTAGTTTATGCATAGAAAGTCCGTGAAAGCCTGATTCAGCAATCAGTTTTTCGGCGGCATCTATAATTTGTTGTCTTTTATCTATCATAGAATAAAAACCAGACAGTGATAATATACTCACTAATGAATGAACGTTCATTCATTATAGCCTAAGACCCATACATAAGTGCAACATAGTTTTTCATATGTGATATAAAATTCTTGCATAAGAGAGCGTAGCATTCGAGGTGTTGCAGCATTATTATAGGCGCGCAATTGAATTCGCCCCGATAGACCAAATTGAGAACCAAATGAAACTGAACCCAAGACAAGATGAAGCCGTGAAATATGTTTCGGGCCCCTGTTTAGTATTAGCAGGCGCTGGATCGGGTAAAACACGTGTTATCACGAATAAGATTGCTTACTTGGTTCAAGAGTGTGGTTACAAGGCACGCAATATTGCAGCGGTAACTTTTACCAATAAAGCGGCACGCGAGATGAAAGAACGTGTGGGGCAAACTCTGGGTAAAGGTGAATCGAAAGGCCTGATCGTTTCGACTTTTCATACCATGGGCTTAACTATCATTCGTCGTGAATACAAAGCGCTGGGTCTGAAAGCGGGCTTCTCTCTATTTGATGACCAAGACCAGTTGGCGCTATTAAAAGAGCTAACAGAGAGACAGATCGATGGTGATAAGGATCTGCTGCGTGCTTTAATGAGCACCATTTCGAATTGGAAGAATGACATGCTGACGCCAGATCAGGCGAAAGCTCGAGCTCAAGGCGAACAAGAGCAGTTGTTTGCATTCTGTTTTGAGATGTACCAGAAACAGATGAAGGCATACAACGCGCTCGATTTTGATGATCTGATTGCGATGCCAGTATTACTTCTGAAAACCAATCAAGAAGTGCGTGAGCGCTGGCAGTCTCGTATTCGCTATTTACTTGTCGATGAGTATCAAGATACCAACACCAGCCAATATGAATTGGTGCGTCTGCTTGTGGGAGAGCGTGGTCGTTTGACGGTCGTAGGTGACGATGACCAATCTATTTACTCATGGCGTGGTGCAAAACCGCAAAACTTGGTGCTGTTAGGTGAGGATTACCCGAACTTACGCTTGATCAAACTAGAGCAGAACTACCGCTCAACGAGTCGAATTTTGCGTGCAGCGAATATCTTGATCGCTAATAACCCACACGTTTATGAAAAATCACTGTTCTCTGAGATCCCGGACGGTGAAAAGCTCAAGGTACTGAATGCTAAGAATGAAGAGCATGAAGCAGAGCGTATTACAGGTGAGATCATCGCTCACAAGTTTTTAAACCGCACTGAATATAAAGATTGCGCAGTGCTGTACCGTGGTAACCACCAATCTCGCTTGATTGAAAAAGCGTTGATGCAGAACCGTGTGCCTTACAAAATTTCTGGCGGTACGTCTTTCTTCGCTAGAGCTGAGATTAAAGACATCATGGCTTACCTCCGCGTGTTGGTGAACCCTGATGATGACAACGCGTTTCTACGTATTGTAAACACACCACGTCGTGAGATTGGCCCGGTGACGCTTGAGAAGTTAGGCAGCTACGCCAACATGCGTGGCAAGAGCTTGTTTGAAGCGAGCTTTGAGATGGGTTTAGAGCAAACTTTGACTGGTCGTGGTTTAGAAAACCTGCGCCGTTTCAGCGATTGGATTGTTCGTATTTCTGATAATGCTGAACGTGGCAATACCGTTGAGGCTGTTCGCTCTTTGGTTCGTGATATTAACTATGAAGATTGGTTGTACGAAACCTCGGCAAGCCCGAAGGCTGCAGAGATGAGAATGAAGAACGTTTCTGATCTTTATAGTTGGATCGTTGCTGACCTTGAGGGTGACAACTACGACAAAGAAGAGAAGACCCTACGAGAAGTGGTTCAACGTTTAACGCTACGTGACATGATGGAGCGTGGTGAAGATGATGACGATGCAGACCAAGTTCAATTAATGACATTGCACGCATCGAAAGGCCTAGAGTTTCCGTATGTGTTCCTGATGGGAGCCGAAGAGGGTATCTTGCCACACCAAACCAGTGTCGATGAAGGTAACGTAGAAGAAGAACGTCGTCTTATGTATGTAGGGATTACTCGCGCGCAGAAAGAGCTGACCTTCACTAAATGTCGTGAACGTCGTCAGTATGGCGAATTGATAAAGCCAACACAAAGCCGATTCCTTGATGAACTGCCGCATGAAGATGTGGAGTGGGAAAGCGTGAAGAAGCCTCAATCCGCAGAAGAACGAATGGAGAAAGGACAGGCACACATTGCCAACATTCGTGCGATGTTCAATAAGAAGTGATGTTTGGCTCTAAATCGAGACCAATAAAAAGGTGACCATGAGGTCACCTTTTTTGAATTTGGTATTTTTAATTACAGATCGGTAAATTACAGACCGGCAATCATGTGCTCGATAGCATCTTTGATTTCGTCGTCTGAACAGTCCATACATGAACCTTTCGCTGGCATAGCATTGAAGCCGTTGATTGCGTGGTCAGCTAGGATATCACGACCTTGGGCAATACGAGGACCCCAGTCACCAGCATCACCTGTTTTAGGTGCGCCACTTACGCCAGATGCGTGACAAGCGATACAAAAGGTACCGTAAACTGTTGCGCCATCACGAGGGCCTGTTGGTTCTGCGGTTACTGGCTCGCTGCCGACTAGGTAAACTTGGCCAACTGGTTTGATGCGTTCAGCAATAGCATCTTGCTCTGCTTCGCTTAGGCCTGAAGCCATAGCGCCAGTTGAAAAGGTTAAAACTGCGATGACAACGCTTAAAATTCGACGAGACATATCCATTAAACTCACTTTACATTCCCAAGGTAAGTACATGCTTACCAATTTATAGTGTTGGAAGGGTGTTTTGGCTTTATCAGCAAAGAGCAACTGTTAAACCAATGTAAATAATGGGTGATTATATCCCGATAAGTTGTTGCAATAAACAACAACTTATAAGCTGCGGTGGGTTGTAGTACTCAAATAAGGGGTTTATCACATATTAACTGTCGAAAAAGAGACCAAACAGAAAAAAAAGTTAAAAAAGTACTAGACGGCATAAGGTGATATACGTATTATTCCACTCCGCCGACAGGGCATGCGCCTGTAGCTCAGCTGGATAGAGCGTTGGCCTCCGGAGCCAAAGGCCGAAGGTTCGAATCCTTTCAGGCGCGCCATCCGGTCTCTTATTTTGGTAAGTGAGAATTGGCAAAAAGAAATAATGGTGGCTATAGCTCAGTTGGTAGAGCCCTGGATTGTGATTCCGGTGGTCGCGAG
>NZ_JBFSTC010000123.1:0-11189 GCF_041466605.1 Vibrio sp. 10N.247.310.17
GACTACTTCTTCTTGAAGATAAAAGCGGCTTTCCCCGGAAAGCCGCGATGAACCAAAAAAAAGCCCAAACCTTCCTGTTTGGGCTTAGGGGAAAGGGCTCCGAAGAGCCTACGCTAATCGTTTCAATCTTTTGACTATTAGATTGAAGTCTAGTTTAGATTCCCTAAAGTGCGATTTTTCTTATTTGAAATAGTGACTTGAATTGATGTTTGTATAATTAGTCGTTGATTTACAAGCGCTCGCACACAGAGTTACATGACCGGTAGAATAGAAAAAGCCCAAACAATTAACATTGTTTGGGCTTTTTGTTTGTGCGATTCGTTAAGCCGTTAAGCACGAAAGCTATTTAGAATAGGTTCTTATCGCGCACGAGTTCGCGTGGTAAACCGTTCTTCACTCGGTTGCCAACCCACTTACCAAGGCCGATGATTGCACCATTGTACTTCACTAGTACTTCACCTTTGCCTGACAAGCCTTCAGGGCGAACATCGCGTCCCATGAACCATTCACGAGCATCTTCAATGCTAAGGTCTACAATGTTGGCTTCATTGCCTGTTGCGAGCGTTGTCGCGACTTGGTGCTGCCAGCGGTAACCTTTTTTATGGGTTTCAGCGATCTTGATGCCCATGCGAGAGAAACGGAACTCACCGATCATAGGTTCTAGCGCTTCCGGGAATAGCCAAACGTCTTTGTCACGAATCCAAACTTGAGTATCACTTGGTAGTTCGATATCGAGTGTGCCCAGCAGATGTTCAGCGACTTCTTGTTGAGCTTTCTTTGACGCTTTTTCAAATGGGAATTTGCCCAGACGTTTTTTCACTTCTGGTGGTGTCACAGACGCTAGTTTACGGATGCGTGCAACGAAGAAACCTTCTGAATCATACACTTGTGGGAAAATGTGTAGAAAGCCTTCTTCTGTCGTGGTTGCTTTAGCATTGTCGAATAGTGATTCAAGAGATTCGAACACTACCGCATCACCAAAGGTCTCTTTTAGATGGTGACACACTTGTTGGTTCTCTTCCGTGCTTAACGTACAGGTTGAGTAAACCAGCACGCCGTTAGGTTTGAGAGCATGAAAAGCACTTTCGATCAGATCTTTTTGAGTGTCAGCAATATCGACTACAGATTGATACGTCCAGTTCTTCATCGCATCAGCGTCTTTGCGAATCGTACCTTCACCAGAGCAGGGCGCGTCTAGCAACACAGCATCAAACTGTTCTGGTAACCAACCACCGAAAACTCGACCATCAAAGTTACTTAGAGCGGCATTACGAACACCACAACGTTCGATGTTAGCGTGAAGGACTTTCACACGGCTTGCTGCGTATTCATTGGCAACCAATACGCCGTGATTATTCATTAGCGCCGCGATTTGCGTTGTTTTAGAACCGGGTGCAGCCGCAGTGTCTAATACGGCTTGGTAGTCAGCCCCACCTTGGAAAAGTGCTGACGGTGGCATCATAGAACTGGCTTCTTGGATATAGAAAAGGCCAGACATGTGTTCTGCCGTATTACCTAGTGGCGCTTCACTTTCATCAGCTGTAATCCAAAACCCCGTTTCGCACCAAGGTACAGGTTCCAGTTCCCAGCCTTTCTCTTTTGCTCGTACTAAGAAGTCCTCAACACTGATTTTCAATGTGTTGACTCGAATACTTTTACGAAGTGGTTTTTGGCATGACGCGACAAAAGAAGCCATATCTAGATGACTAGGCATGATTGATTCGATGTGCGTTAGGAATTCTTCAGGAATATATACGTTAGCGTGCAAAAGAGTGTCTCGATTTATTGCATTAATGCGGGGGAGTTTAAAGCAAAATGAGGCCGTCCTAAACCATATTTATAGCAAACAACAAAAATGCAGCCGAATGGCTGCATTTTGATGATGAATTATTCTTTGTTAAGCGGTATTAATTTGCATGGAGCTTCTGAGGGTTCACTCTATGGGCGAGGAATTGCGGTTCTCCATGATTTCCACTCATCTTCGGCTTTAGGATAGAGATAGAAAGACTGATCTTCGTTTGCCACTGGCTGAAGTTCATTGGTCGGTGGCGTTGAGAATGTAATACCACCTCTTAACAAGCTGTCTACCGTTCCAGCTTTGATGTTTGCGCCAGAGAGACCGATAGAGACATCGACACCAGATACGTTCCAAAACACGGTGTTTGCGCGGATCAGATACGCGTAGTCAGGTTCGATTTGAATCGTAGAGATGATTCGGTCAGCAAACTCGCCTAGTTGAACATCGATTACACTACCGATTTCTAGTTCTCGGAATAGGATCGGTGTGCCCTCTGATACCGAGCCTCGCGTTTCGCTTTGTAGCTGGAATATCTTGCCTTCAGGCTGCACTGGCCCCTTGCTCAGCTTAAATTTCGTATTTATGTCACCATTGCCCGGGTCTACGTTGATGTGCTTAGAGAGCAGTGCAGAGACGTTTTTGATGCCATTGAGGCCGATTTCAGGTTCTGCTAACCAGAAGTGACTCTTCGCAACGGCAATCTTGTCTACGTACTCAGGTAAAATACGCGCAGTAATTTCAATACCGCCTTTATTGAAGTTAGGAATCACCAAGGTAACCTCACCGACGGTGACGCCTTGATATTTGATCGCCATGCCTTTGCTGACTTCTTGATCGCCTGAAGAGGTGATCGTAATCGCACGACCAAATTTTCGCGCGGATTTCGAATCTTTATAAAGTTTCCACACATCACCGAGTTTGTTGTCTATTCCCGGAAGAGAGTCAAAAGCAATACCGCCTTGAATAAGCGTTTTAACGGGTGCTGCTTTAATACTGATACCCGATAGCGACGCATCGATCTCAACGCCTGAGCGGTTCCAGAAAACAGTATGTTCATTGAGTAAGTGTGTGTAACGATTTTCGATCGTGACTTTGATTCTCACGCCACCATCGACAAGCTGAAAATCAGAAATGCTACCCACTTGTAGGTTGCGGTAGAGTAGTGGGCTTCCTTTAGAAATTGAAGGTAGCTCGCTCGCAAACAACGAAAGCGTCTTTGAGCCAGACTGATTAAACTTGGCGATTTCTGCTAACGATTTGCTTTGGAAAAGCTGATAGTCAGTTCGTGCTTTCGACTGACCTTCGCTAACAAAGCTAATTGAGCCAGTAAGAAGTTGTTTTGCTGGTGGGACCGTAACACTCAAGCCTGATTCGGTTAGCTCTGCAGTCGCACTGCCTGTCACAAAGAAACGGTTATGGCTTTTGATTAGGTGAGCATATTCGTTATCGACAAGCGCATCCATAAACACTTCGTGCTTATCAGAGCCAGTTCCCACACCATCGACTAAACCCACTTGGATGATAGAGCCAACAGCAATGCCTTTGTAGAGTAACTGTGTACCGACATCTAACCCGAATGAATTGTTCGATGTTAAGCGAATCGCAACGGATTTTTCTTGTTCCTGACTGAACTCATTTTTGCGAATCGCAGTAAATCGACGCGCTTTTTCACCCTCACCTGGAACCAAGGTTAGAAAATTCCCCGTGACTAAGTTGGCAATATTTTTCATTCCAGTAAGTGATAGTTCAGCTTCCTCTAAAACGAATTGACTGCCGCTATTTAAAAAGTCACTGAATGCCGGTTGGATTGCAGCCGATGCAACGACGTTTTCACGCCCTTCGCTTAAAGATAGGTCAGTGATTTGACCGATTTCGATGCCTCGATACATGATCGGAGCGCCCGTTGCACTGATCTTGTTGTCGTCGGGTACGGCTATCTTGATCGAGATACCACGACCGGCTGTTTTCAAATCTGGGTAAAGTTTGAATTTGGTGTTCATCTCTACGGGTTGACCTTCTCCCGGAGAGTCGACCGCAATTGAACCGCCAAGCAGAGCACTGAGGCTTTCTAAGCGTACGTCGACACCAGAAAATCCGATACTGGCACCTAAGCCACTGACATTCCAAAAACGGCTTTGGTCGGTAATGATGTGGCTGTATTCATCTTTAATCGCCGCTTGAATCGTCACTGATTTTGCGTTGTCGTTTAGCTGGTAGTTGTAAACCTCACCAATTGGAATTTTACGATAAACGATTTGAGAGCCAACAGACACCCCTCCCAGGTCTTTGGTCGTCAATGAAATATTCAGGCCTTCCGAAGCCAATAAGTCAGAAGGGGATGATTCTAAGGCCTGGAAAACGGTTTCTGGTTCTTGCTTGGTTTCGCTAGGATGGATAGCAATATAGTTACCTGAAACAAGCGCATCTAACCCTGAGATACCAGATAAACTTGCTGTTGGTTTTACGAGCCAGAAACGCGTGCCTTTTGAGAGTAGCTTTTTCGCTTCTGGGTAGATGTCAGCATCGACATAGATGCTCGATAAATCTTTGGACAAGGTAATGTCGCGCACCATACCTACCTCTAAGCCTTGGTAGCGAATTGTCGTTCGACCTGCGATTAAACCTGCGGCATCTGAGAAATATATCTGCACACGTTGTCCTGCATCGTGTATCGATTTCATGACCAACCAACCCGCTAGTGCGACGGTTAGTATCGGCAGGATCCACAAAGGGGAAATACCTTTGTTTTTCCTGACTTCTGGTGAATATGACGTTTGTGATTGGTTATCGTTGTTCATTCACTGACTCATCTTTAGAGGTGTAGTTATCCCAAATTAGCCTAGGATCTAAGCTTTCCGCCGCTAGCATCGTGAGAACAACCACGACGCCAAAAGCGACTGCACCATAACCTGGTGTAAAGTTTAAAATTTGTCCACGGTCGACCAAGGTCATCATGATCGAAATAACGAACAGATCCATTACCGACCACTTTCCCACCCATTTCACAATGAAATAGATGGTCATACGTTGTCTATGGTAAACCGCACGCTTCATTTTGATACAAATTAAGATATACGTTAGACCAAGTATTTTCGCGACAGGCACGACGATACTGGCAATAAAAATGATTGCTGCGATACCATACATGTCGCTATTAATTAGCGAAGCGACACCGGAGATGATGGTGTCTTCTAGTCTTTGCCCGTTTGTTATCACGATAGAAATTGGAATGACGTTGGCCGGCACGATAGCCACTGAGGCGGCAAAAAGTAGAGCCCATGTCTTTTGTACAGAGTAGGGTTTGCGATGATATAAGTCATGGTGACAACGCACGCAAGTGTGCCCATCAGGCTGAGACAGGTGACAGTTATGACAGTGTACGTTCTTACTTTTATCAAAAGAGTAGTGAGACTCTTGAGCCCAAGCTTCCCAGTAGCGACGCACACTGATTCGGCTTACCAGTAACACACTGAAAAGCTGCAGTAGAATCAGACCAACTAAACCAGGGCCGACGAAAATATCTGAGTAATCTTGTAATTTGAAGCACGAGATTGCCACGCTCACCAGGAATACATCCAACATCATCCAGTGCTTAAGTGTCTGAATGATAGCTAATGCATAACGAAATGGTGTGAAAATCTTAAAGCGCAAGGATAAATGGGTGATGAGTACCGAGGTACAAACAAGTAACGGGGCGATCGAACTGCAGAATAAGATCAACAAGCCAAGTAGAGGGAAGCCTTCACCCATTAAAGTAAATACGCCAGATGGTAACGTCGCAGGTATCATGACACCAATCAGGCGAATACTGATGAATTCAAAAAAGTGTGAGGGGATAAACAGCAATAAGCAGGTAATAGCGATTGCAAGGTTTCCAGACAGGCTAGGGGTGCCGCCTCTATAAAGCTGAGTACCGCATCTTGGGCAGTAAGCGGATTTCCCCAAAGGGATTTCCATTTTATCAACGGGAAGTTCGCAGCCCTGACACAGACGAACAGAGCTACTATCGCACTGGTGCTGAGTCGATAACTGCTGCTTAGTTGATAAAGAGTTGGTTACGGATGGGGAGGTCACGCGACCTCCCAAGATGAAACACTAATCAGACTTTTAACCTGATTTAAATGCCTAGAACAACACTGATTTAAATCTATAGAACAATAAACATCAGGCGTGCGATTGCACACTGCCATAGAGTGTTTGATATAATCCTTGTTGTTCAACCAATTCACCATGTGTTCCTGTCTGTGTAACTTGCCCATCTTCTAAAACATAGATTAGATCGGCCTGTTTCACCGCTGATAATCGATGAGCCACTATCAAAGTTGTGCGATCTTTCAAAAACTCGCTCAGCGCTTTATGCAGTGCTGACTCTGTTGCTGTATCGAGTGCTGATGTCGCTTCATCTAGAATAACAAACTTAGGATTGCTCAGCACCATTCGGGCTATCGCTAAGCGTTGTCGTTGCCCGCCAGACAGTCGAACGCCATTCCTACCAATTTGTGTATCTAAGCCATTACTCAGTTGCTTGATGACATCTTGCATTTGAGAGACTTCAAGTGCACGCCACAACGACATTTCATCGTATTCAGCACCAAGCGTCAGATTATGCCTTAATGTATCGTTAAAAAGTATAGGTTGTTGTAAAACAACGGCAATTTGACTGCGTATTACATCGAAGCTGATGTCGTCGGTGGTTTCGCCGTTATAACGAATGCATCCAGAATCCGCTTGATAAACACCAATCAGTAACTGGATTAACGTAGATTTACCACCACCACTCGCACCCACCAAAGCGACTTTCTTACCTGCTGGAATGTGCAGCGACAGCCTATTTAAAACAGTGTTTTCTAATGTGTAAGAGAATGTAACGTCTTCAATGTCGACTGTCACTTCTTGATCTTCATTAAATGGGTTCACTTTACTGATAGGGCGCTTCTCTTCTTCTAACTGAAGAAGGTCGTTGATGCGCTGAAGTGCTGCTTTTGCGCTATACCAAGAGAATTGAATCCCTAACAGCTCTTGTACCGGGCCTAACATAAACCACAAGTAACCAAATACCGCGAAAATCTGACCAATCGTTAAGTCACTGAATAACACCATTAGCATCGCGACGGCACGGAAAAGCTCGAAACCTAATAAGAACAGCAGAAACGAAACACGGCCAGCAGCTTCTGATTGCCAAGCGTATTTGTCTGCATCGACTCTCACTTGGTTTGCTTGAACCTTAAGTTCATCGAGAAAGATACGTTCCTTGTTTGCCGCACGCAGTTGGTAAATACCGTCTAAGGTTTCCACTAAACGGTTTTGAAAGCGCTCGAAAGATTGGTTCTCATACTTTTTAAGGTGTTTAACTCTGCTACCTAGTTTACGGGAGAAATAAATCACAACAGGATTGACCAGTAAAATGAACAGTCCTAAACGCCACTCTAACCATAGCAACACGATAGCGGTACCGAAAACGGTTAAGAAGCTAATTATGAACTTAGATAGAGTCGAACCAATGAACTTATCTATTGTCTCTATGTCTGTTATCAGGTGAGCATTAATACCGCCACTGCCTTTGGTCTCGTATTGTCTAATACTAATGCGGCCAAGCTTATCTATCATCTTACTGCGCATTTGATAGGTAATTGTTTTAGAGACAAGCGTGAATTGACGCCCTTGTAGAATGTTCAACGCTTGGCTAACAGTACGCATGATTATGACTAACAGCAAAGTCAGTGCAATATAGCCAGTTGGTGTCTGCAACGATGTCGGAAGTAGATGGTTCATCATCTCTAAGCCAGAAGCCGGCTTATCAAGTAATACTTCATCAACCATTAATGGCATGAGCAACGGGATAGGGACACTAATGAGAGTTGCAAGTATGGCAATAATGTTAGCAAACAGTAATTTGGACTTGTGTTTTTTTACTTGAGTTATTAACCAAGAACGGCTAATAGTGTCTTCTGAATTGGTCATTGTAATGAGAATAAGTCCTATTTAGTTTGATGGCCGCATTTTACTGCGTTCTCTTGATAATGGAAGTCTCAATTTAATTGGAAGTTAATATGAAAATAGAACATTACCAACGCTTAACCAAACAAGCCGTTGCATTAATTGAATCAGAACCCGATCTAACTGCTAATCTAGCTAATATCAGCTCATTATTATTCATGGAGTTGGATGAATTAAATTGGGCAGGCTTCTATTTAATGAAGCAGGACCAATCTAAGGAAAAAGACGAACTTGTGCTTGGCCCATTCCAAGGTCAACCAGCTTGTGTTCGAATTCCGGTAGGGCGTGGTGTGTGTGGAACTGCGGTCGCGACGAATACAGTTCAGCGTATTCATGATGTTCATGAATTCGAAGGACACATCGCTTGTGACGCTGCAAGTAACTCAGAAATCGTTATACCATTTTCGATTGACGGGAAAATTGCGGGCGTTCTTGATATCGATAGCCCAAATGTTGGCCGTTTTTCTCAAATTGACGAGGACGGATTAACATTTTTCATGGCAGAAGTGGAAAAGCTGCTTAATTCGCACGCGAACAAGGCATAAATTATTCTCTTACTGTGGTTTTTCCCAAGCATCTCTCTATAATACGTAAAAATATTTTCTTAATGCTCGCGGAAAACCGCAAAAACCAGGAACCCACATGGAAAACACTGAAAAGTTAAAAAACAGCAAAGAAGTTATCGCATATGTTGCTGAATGTTTCCCTAAATGCTTTACTCTAGAAGGTGAAGCGAAACCACTTAAAATTGGTATTTTTCAAGATCTTGCTGAACGTCTCAATGAAGACGAAAAAGTAAGTAAGACTCAGCTTCGTGCAGCGTTAAGACAGTACACATCATCATGGCGTTACCTGCACGGCGTAAAAGCTGGCGCAGAACGTGTTGACCTAGACGGCAACGTATGTGGCACACTAGAAGAAGAGCACGTTGAGCACGCTAAAGCGACACTTGCAGAAAGCAAAGCGAAAGTTCAGGCTCGTCGTAAAGAACAAGCACAGAAAGCTCGTGATGAAGGCAAAGCGAAAGCTAAAGCGAAGAAAGCTCAACAGCCTCGTCGTCAAGCGCCTAAAGCACCGAAAGTAGAAAAGCCTGTAGAAACACGCGCTTTGAACGCCGATGAATTTATCACTGGTAAAGAAGTAAATGTGAACATGGGTACGGGAAACATGGCTGCGACCATTGTTGAAATCAATAAGGAAGATGTGCGTGTTCAGTTAGCAAACGGCCTACAAATGGTTGTTAAAGCGGAGCACTTGCGCGCTTAAAGGAGATACTCCTACGCATGAAATGCCGTTCAAAATTGACACTGATTGCTGCTAGCTTTTTGCTAGCAGCTTCAGCTCAGGCTCTTGAAGCCAAATTAAATCAGGACGATTTACCTCTACTCGCTCCTGAGGTTCAACACGAAACTGCTAGTAAACGTGTTACTTCTCGATTTACTCGTTCCCACTATAAACACTTCAATCTCAACGATGATTTCTCCCAAGCTATCTTTAATCGTTATTTAGAGATGTTGGATTATAACCGTAATATCTTCACTCAAGCTGATATTGACTCTTTCGCTACTTCATCTAAACAAATTGATGACCAACTGAAAGCCGGTAATAACCAAATTGCATTCGATGTTTATAATTTGTCCATGCAGAAGCGTTTTGAACGTTTCCAATATGCGCTGTCTTTACTAGATACTGAGATTAAGTTTGATACTGATGAAAGTATTGAGCTCAATCGTAGCGAAGCGGAATGGCCAAAAGATATCGCTGAGGTGAATGAGCTTTGGAGGAAGCGTGTTAAATACGACGCGTTGAATCTAAAACTTACAGGTAAAGAGTGGCCAGAGATTCAAGAAGTTTTGGAAAAGCGTTACAACAATGCGATGAAGCGTATTACGCAATCGCACAACGAAGATGCTTTCCAGATCTACATGAACGCATTCGCGCGAGAAGTTGATCCTCATACCAGTTACCTTTCTCCAAGAAATGCAGAGCAATTCCAGTCTGAGATGAATCTATCTCTAGAAGGCATTGGTGCTGTACTTCAAATGACAGACGACTACACCGTTATCCGATCTCTCGTTGCTGGTGGCCCTGCGTCAAACAGCAAGCAATTGAGTGATGGTGACCGTATTGTTGGTGTTGGTCAAGATGGCGAAGATATTGTTGATGTTATCGGCTGGCGTTTAGACGATGTAGTGCAATTAATTAAAGGACCGAAAGGGACTAAAGTTAAGCTACAGATCTTGCCAGATGGTAAAGATGCGAAAAGTCACGTTGTCACAATTGTACGCGATAAGATTCGCTTAGAAGACCGCGCTGTTAAATCAGAAGTTATCGAGAAAGATGGCAAGAAGATTGGCGTACTAGAAGTACCAAGCTTCTATGTTGGCCTTTCTAAAGATACTGATAAACTGATCACCGAACTTAAAGAGCAAGGTGTCGAAGGTATCATTGTTGATCTGCGAAACAACGGTGGTGGTGCACTAACGGAAGCAACCGAACTCTCTGGTTTGTTTATCAAAGAGGGGCCCGTTGTTCAAGTTCGTGATAGCTACGGTCGTGTAAAAGTGAACAGTGATACTGATGGCGAAATTAGTTACCAAGGTCCATTAACGGTATTGGTGAATCGCTACAGTGCTTCAGCATCTGAAATCTTTGCAGCAGCGATGCAAGATTATGGTCGTGCAATCATCCTTGGTGAAAACTCTTTCGGTAAAGGAACGGTGCAACAACACCGCTCTTTGAATCATATTTATGATTTGTTCGATAAAGAGTTAGGCTACGTTCAATACACCATCCAGAAATTCTACCGAATCAATGGCGGAAGTACGCAAAACAAAGGTGTAGTGCCTGATATTGCTTACCCAACGGCAATTGATCCAGCAGATACTGGTGAAAGTGTTGAAGATAATGCTCTGCCTTGGGATAGCATAGATAAAGCTAACTATTCAGTGTTACAGCGTAACTATGAGCAGGTTGCTGCTTTAACCGCTCAACACCAAGCTCGTATTGCGACAGACATGGAGTTTGGCTTTATCGCGCAAGATATTGAAAAATATAAGGCTGATAAAGATGATAACGACCTTTCTTTGAACGAAAAAGTACGTCAACAAGAGAGTGATGATGGGGATGAGCTTCGTCTAGAGCGTATCAATCAACGTCAAAAAGCCGCTAAGCTAGAGGCATTTAAAACGTTGGATGATATCCCTAAAGACTACGAAGCCCCGGATGCTTATCTTGATGAATCTGTTGCTATCATGCTGGATATGATCAAGAAATAGAGCAAATACCTGTTAAAAGGTGATTGTTTAAAGATGCACAATTTAAAAAGCGAGCCTAGGCTTAATGCCGATCAGTTAAAGCCAAAGTGATCGGTTGAAGGATCCTTCCGAGCTGT
>NZ_JBFSTC010000124.1:0-10959 GCF_041466605.1 Vibrio sp. 10N.247.310.17
CCTTGGAACTTCAAACACTGACAAGTCGCCCCGTGGGTTCGTGGGGCGGATACACTATTATCGCTGGACAATAAGTTTGAAACTTTTCTACGTCCCAAAGCGTGTGTCTAGGTACTACCAGAATCCAATACTGACCATAAAGATCAATTTGCCTCTAGTTATCTCTTCATGAACTTTCGGGCGGTGCTTAAAATTGACTAAAACTTCATACTCTTGCCCAAAATCAACATTGTCACCAAATGGACCTATAATAGCCTTTACATTTGTATCAACTGGAACCTCGATTACACATATTTTTATGGGCTTCGTATAACCATTTTTCAATGCGTGGTAAATCGCGATGTAAGGAGACAAAGTTGTAGACACAGGTTTGGTCCAGTCATCATTTTCAGAACAGACACCGCGAAACAAAATCTGACCTTTGGCTAATGAAAGACCTTTCTCCTGTATTTCCATATCTAAATTAATGAAATCATCGACATTGAAACCTCTATAGTTTCTCTGAAATAGTTTAAATATCGGGGTATCACCGTTACTGGCCATACTCTCTTGCCATTGATTCAAAACATTTGAACTTTTAAGGAATTCTTCATACTTAATACATTCATTAGGTTTTTTGTGGGTACTAGGGTCAATGTGATATCCATAAAGCCCTGAAAACATGCCTAAACAACTTTCCAGACTACCGTCCCAACCAAGTAGCTCAACATCAAATTTATCTATGAGTACCCCTCCATCGAAAAATATAAAGCACTTAAAAGTCACCTTGTTAACTAAACTCAACCAATCGAATAAGCTGGCGACTAGGTAAACTAGTTTGCCATTCGAGTAACTACTTCCTTATATATATGTCCATATCCCTCTGAACCGCGTCTCAGTAAGTAACTAAAATCTACCGGTCTTGTATCATAAACTTCGAATGTGTCATGAAAAGCGCTATCGCGACCAACAAATACTTTCTCCAAACAATCGTCAAACTGATCAGCAGTGATGTCGACAACAATAGTTTCATTCACCGTTAACCAAACATGGTTATTTTCACTGTACTCGCATTCCGGAGATGGACGTTTGCCGACTGACTGTACAACGTTAACAGCATATTTTTCTCTCAAATAGAGTCCCAAAATTACACTAGATACCTCACACGAACCTGAAGGAAACCTTTGAAGCTCAACATCAACATAGGTTGACTCTGAAACGACCTTCTTAATCACTTTCCGGACCAGGGTGGCCACTGTTTTTAGTTCTGATACTTGCACTTAATCTCCTTATCAATCATTAGCTAATTCCTTATATTGGGAATTATTCGCGATTGAATTTCGTCTATGTTGCGGTCATCAAATATAAAACTCAACCAATATCAATCTATGATGTGTGTCGAAAGATAATATATTTGAAGAGATCAAGAACTATCACTATCATAATTGCCATTCTTTATAATATTTTCAGTTAGTTAGAAAAGGAACTGGTGAATGAGAAGCGTTGTTAGTGATGATAAAATCACGGATTTTAGGGAGTTAGTGAACTCAAACTCTAGCTTTGTGTATCAAATCTACAAAGATAAAGGCGGTAAGAACCTTTTTAACCTCGTTTGCTCTGCTATGGATTGGATCACTGTTTCTGTTAGGCACTTAGAAAATGCACCTGAGTTTGACAAGAATATAGATAGTAGATGTATGCAGGTCTACTCTCTTATCTCTTCAATAGACCTCATTTTCGAGTCAATCAAACAACTCCATCGAGTGTTTATGAATGACAATAAAGATCCGTTTCATGGTGAAAAGAAATGCTTCAAAGCTCGCCTCTTCCCTAATGAAGATGACAATAATTACTTTAAAACTATCAGGGCGTGTTTCGGTGCTCACCCAGTAAATCTTAATCAAGAGAATTCAAAGCGATTCGCAAGTTGGCCATTTACAAGCAGTTTCAACACTGGCGACCTGAGTGTTCATTTGTACAGTCGAGATGTGGGCAAAGAGGACTTAACGTTAAACCTGAATATCAATGAGCTGTTCGAATTTCTCAAGATACGATATGAGTACCTAGATGTTATCGCTGATAGGATTGAAACGCTGTTTGTTGAGTACCAACACAAACTTTCAAAAGAAAAAATTGAGACTAAACCTGATCCTTTAGAACAACTCTATGTTCTTCGCACTGAGTCAGAAAAAAGATTAGATAACGAAGACTATAATGGAGAGATTGATGACCTCATTATGATTTTTGAAGCGGAAGTAAATGACGCTGACCTTGTACCATTAGCTGATAAGTATAAAGAATCCCTCCTACCTCTGATTGAAGAGATTAAGACGAATCTACAAGAAATGAACATCGTTGACCTAGCAACCATTAGTGTACTGAGATTAAGATCTGACCTTAATAAAGAATTACGATACGAACTCGGAAAGTTCTACACTTGGGTTCACAGTGGTAGGTATGATCCGCTACTCGAATACTATTTTGAAAGGTTCGACGCTTCTACTGATGGTAAGTTCAAGTTCACCAAAACTGATGACATCAAACTTGCGTTTCTTAAAACAAAACTTATGCTCACTGAAAGGTGTGAATAAGTTGGCTTTGCCCTTTTCTTTAGCTGCTCAATACTTTTGAATATCAAAGTGACCTCAACATTACTGTTTCAACTTTGGACTGTATCTCATTAAGGGGCAAAGCCTTCTCAGAACACTGCTAAACCAAAATGGCAAACTCGCTCACGCCACTTGAACGGGAAAATCAAGCATGAAAGGTTAATGCTTTAACTGCACTCAAACTTACTATCATAAATGCCCCCTAGTGTATCGTCGGTTGAGTGTTAGGCAGCGAGTTCAGGTTGTGTTCAATTTGTTCAGCATCCGACATCTTACTGGCGATGTAGTGTTGGGTCCCCTCTTGTCGTGTTATCGGATCGATATTGATGATTTTGAGGTTGCCTGGAATGATGGCAGTACCAAATTTGGTAGATAGGTATTCGAGCTTATGAAAGATTTGAATCACTGCGGCTGCACAGTTGAGGGGCTTAACCTCTTCGAGATAATAAGTGTAGTGATCGAGAGGATTGCTGCGTTCTGTATGCTTTTCACAATATGCCTGCATGAGCTCCATAGTTAACGCACCAGTACCGCAAAATGGTTCATAGACCTCGTTATCATTGAGCCCCATCATTTGCTCTAAAAAATCGTCATCTTGATGATTGTTGATTCGTTTCGTCTTTGTATTCACACCTAACTCAATCAGAATGTCCCCGATTGGATCACTGTACCCATTAAGCATTGCATTGCTTAACAACTGTGCAAGCTCTACCACCCCATCTTGTACTGATTCTTTAGAATCTAACCTTGTAGTCACTTTGTGTTGATTAGTATGCGCAAAGGCCCAATAGAAGACAAAATCAGAGAAGGATTTGGAATGGCTGTCATCAAGGTTCCAACTGGTGATGATATTCAGTGCTTGGTTGATCGTGTCCTGTTTATTCATGTGCGCTAACCCATTTAAGTTCTTGATAGTCGGTTAAAACGGTTATGCAACATACGAATGCGGATTTAGGAAGTATTTCAAAGAAATTGAAATTTAGGGCGAAGCGAGATGGCTGGATGTGTCAAAGCGGATGGAAATGGTGGATGAAAAGCCACCCGATCGGGTGACTTTTCATCTTAACTACAAGGTATGCAGCTACTTATTCAGGTAACGTGTCGAGAAACACATTTTACCTCCTAAGTCTTTTAAGCGGCCATCGAGTTCTTGACGACGCTTTTTTTCAGCTTCACAACTTTTGCAGGTTCCCATCTCACGCTGGCCATGTTTAGTGGTGCGCTTGACGTGCCAAAATTCTTTAGTGAGCGGAAAAAAGTGATTGCATAAGGTACATCGTTTTTCAATACCAATGGCAGTCAATTTCATTTTTCCTAGCTGAGAGTTTTTACGCAAAATGTTGTCAGTAATTGCAAAATGGCAGGTGTCTAGTGACATCGCGATATTGGCAATTGGTACTTCAAACTTTTTGGCAATTTCATTTATCGGCATATCTTCTTTGGATAACGCTTTAATTAAGATATGGTCGGTATCATCTAAATAGGTTGATTCCACGATAGATTCCTCCAATTTTGAGGGATCTATCCCTATGAGGGAAGATCCCTCACGGGTAGTGGTGGGTTGTATCAAGGTTTGGGGTTAAATGAAGTAACCTTGATATGGACAGCTCTCAGAAGCAGGGTAATCACTGTATTGCTTACCTTTTCTGAAACTGAATTTTAATGGGTATTTAACTGGTGCTAATTGCAGGTCAGTTCTCAAATGCGATGGGAGATCGTTTGGTCTAATTTCCTCGCCGTTCACGATAATGAAATCGGAAAAAGCTTGGAATTGGGTAAACTCGCGTTCAAGCAGTGCAGGGTTCACCTGTCTTAGCACATCCAACTCATTCTCTTTAATGAATAGATGGTTATCGTATTCAAAAGAGTCCAAGCCAAAGGCCAATTTTATCCCCAGAGTTCGGAGTTCATCGTCGTCGTATGAGTTCGTGACTGTCGTTGGCAAATTATGTTTCGCTAACCATGTATAAGCATCAACCCCTCCGAAAACACCATAACCTTCATAAGCCGGTTCATATATTGGGTCTTCGTTGTTTGGTTGGAGCATGTACACTGGACGACACTTCTCAGTACACGTATTAAAGATTGACTGTTTTGTGTCAGCGGTTTTGAAAGAAAAAAAGCCCATAATGTGTTCCTCTGCATAAGCTGGTTAACCTATGAGGCACACAACTCCCCTACGGGACGTATGCCCCAAAGGGAGTAAAAGGAAGATTCCTTTAAGATTGGTTACTTCGTTAAGAAGTCAGCAATAATGCTCATGGCATCTTGCGTATTTTTGATGACTGCTGCGGCGCTAGTGTCTCCGTGGTCCGAAGCGTCATACCAAATATCAGCAACAGCGCCATCTTGAAGAGCTTCAACCTCAGTTTTAGGCACTGTGCCGAGAAATGATTTCAAGATGTATAACGCTGAACTGTGCAATGTATCTGCACGGTCAGAAATCATCTTTTCAACCAACTCTGCGCTGATGTCTTCAACGGCTTCACACTTATTGTCTTCAATGAATTCGAGCAACTTGGCTTTATCATCGAGCAATTCAGAATCAATAACTTCACTAAGGTACGCGCCAGCGGCCTCAAGATAGAAGTATTTCGATGCTGTTAAGTTGTCTAGAAACTCCAAAACGGATCGAGGGGCTTCAACATCTTGCGATGTAGGTGTTAGTTCATTCATGGTATACCTCTTGAAATGAGGGGACCGCCCTAATGGGTATCGGACCCACAGGGGGTTAAGCTATAAATAGCTTCGCAATTAAGTCAGCTAGACTGATTATCCCTAAAAGAAATCCAATCAAACCTAAACGAAAGGAAAGCTTTACATTGAGATCTGGGAACGTCCAAAACCATCTTGTAATGTCCCACCAGTCAGCTGTATTCACAGACAAACGAACGTCTTTATTAAAGGTCACACCAAGTTCATTTACACCATCGTAATCGATAGCAATATATTCCTTGTTCAGCCCTTTAATCTTGCCGCCATTACCCATGCAATATCGGATTATCCATTGACCATTCTCTTTGTTGGTGATTCGAATTGCCGTTCGTCTTTTTAGCTTTAAGCTTCCAAAACCAACACGACTGTTTTCGAATCGAACAATTGAATGAGACAGGCCAGAGTCTTCATCAGGCAAACGCAGAACACGTTGAGCAATCATAAAGCTGTGACCATCGTGTATTCGACGACATGGACGTTGAATATCTAAAGTTTTGCGATTCATCAGTTTGCCTCCGTCAGTTCAATCGAACGCTGAATACAAAGAGACATAAACGCAGCCATGACTGGATGATTTAGATCTTCGAACCAACGTTGCCATGACTTCCAGCTAGAGTTTTCATCTAAGCTACATTCCGCAAGAGCAGAAGAATGCACGCAAGCATGGCTCAGTAATTGAGTGACTTTGCGTACCAGTGTTTCTTGATATCGAATACCCGTCACATCGAAAGGAAGTTTGCACGAAAGCTGTTCGGCTTCTTCGGTTTCAATCGGAAAGATATCGTCATTTTTTATCAAGAACGCTTGATGACTTGCTTCAAAACAAAATGTCACGAAGTGTGGATTCACGCCTTTTCCAATTGGAAACAAGACACTGCCACAAGGCTTTACAACCCAGAGAAATTGGGTGGTTGGGTTATCACGGCGAGTACGATTCAAGCTACGCGCATCAGCTTCAATATCATCAATCGCAACGATTGGTAATCCGAAGGGTTTTGCTGCAGTTAAAAGCATATCTGAAGTGATCATATTCAGTTCCTCCAAGAACTATTAAGGTTTTGAAGGGACAACTTCCCACAGGGAAGAAAGTCCCTGCTAATGGGTAAGGTGTAAGGGGTTGAGCTATATAGCTCTTTGCTTGACTAGACCTAGACTCGGGCTAGTCGTGCTGAATGCACGTTTGCCAAAAAAACGAATCGATAGTTCTTGAAACAGGTACATTTCAAACATCGACTCAGGGCTAAATGAGCAATATAACTTGCGAGTACCAAACCAACTTCTTTCCATGATGTCAGCACCAAAGCTGGATACCATCGATTCAAACTGCTTGAGTTTGTACTGATCTTCCCAGGTTGTAGGTTTGACGATCCAAAAAGACATGGAATGACAATAAGGCATAGCCTCATAACTCACTGCTTGCTTGAATGCCAATCGTAATGATTTAAGCCAGCCTTCAGGGGTTGCCCATCGACCATTAGGCTTTAAATCGCCACTTTCAACACTTCGGCACCATTCACATCCGTATTTTTGGAATAGTGAATATTCAGTGTCGACACCGCAATACATCCAATCTCGGGTGCGCTTTCCTGACTCTGTATCAACACAATTGGACGGACCAATTAAGAGTTGAAGCATGTACAAGTTATCCGTTGAGATGATCTTGAACCGTCTGAAAAGTTCGGCATCGATATCGTAATCGCTCATAGTTGAACAATTGATATTGAAATGTTTGAGTAGGAAATCTTTCTTTTGTTGACTTACTACATCTGCAGGACAGAACGTAGCAAATTTCTCATAGATGATTTCATATGACATAAGGGTTTCCTCCATAGGAATTGGGGATACAAGTTCAATGTCTTTGATTGACGTTGAGTTTGTTGGGGTTATGGGTAATTAAGGTAGTTCGATGTCAATGTCTGATTGCGAATCAACGCAACAAACAAGTATTTCACCGTCTTGCTTATATCCAATAGGGTCATTTAAGTAAGTAGGAGTGCCAGTAGCTTTGAGACGACAAGCGCCACAGTAACCATTTCGGCATTCAGAATTTACTTTGTATCCAGCTCTTTCTAGTGCGACAAGCGCCGTACAAGAATCAGTTGGAATGGGTGTGTTGTTAACTCGCATAATAAACCTCGAATAAATCTCCAGCAGGCATGCAAATACCAAGAGAACGACCGTTGTCCCATTGCATATGCAATGTTCCCATGTCGTCGATACGCTTGATTTGACCAAGTTCTCCTGCATCAATTGGGTCAATATCGTTCATGTGAATCATCTTGATGACGTCACCAGGTTTAAGCGATTGCTTGATTGTTTCAGTAGTCGGGACAAATAAAGTCTCAGCCAGAAACCAGCAATCTGTAGCGAAGTTATCGTGGTATTTTGAATCTAAAAGAAATGGCACATCTAATAATCCATTTGATGTAGTTCGGAAATGTTCACGGCCAGTAAGCTCAAGAGAGGCGTTAATCCAACGAACAGCGCATTGCGCGATTTGTAGGTCCAACGGGTTATCGTTACAGATATAGCGGGTCATAGAAGACGTATAGTTTGCTAAAGCTGCATCAATGATAGAGTTGCGCATGGTAATTCCTCCAAGGAATAAAGGAACAAACGCAACCTATGGTAATAGGGTACGAACTGTTCCCTATGGGTAGGTTTTTGTGACTTGGGTATTAAAGTCAATGGGGACATGTCATAAGACAAGAGGATATTGCAACAGCATCCTAACTGGATGAGGAATAATCACTTTAATAAAGTGATAAATTTCTCGGGTAAATCAATTACAGTTAACACGAATTTCATCGTACTTTTGGCAATTACTGGCGGTATTTTCCGTGTTTACGAAGTACTTGTGTTCTAGTGACCTAATGGCTGAGTAGTAACCTTAAGGTTGATTTTCGTTTTACTGTGCCATCCTTAATTGGCACAACGGCTTTCACTTGCAATAAGCTCCACCCTAACCGCTCTGACTCTTCAAGGACGATGCATTCATAGGAAGCCTCAACTTCACTCAGTGCATTGGCCATATCAGAGAACTTTAGCTCGGACAGCCCTTCAATGTTTTTACCATCAACCGTGTACCAAGACCCAGTGACCATAAGGTTCTCCTTCAGTGATTTTATTTATATCGTTATACAGCAACCGTGCATTGTCTTGAGCTTTTTGCGTTTAGACCAATCCTTGAGCGACCTAAAAGCAAAAAGCCTCCCCGAAGGAAGGCTAATGCGTATTTAAGCAACATCGTTAAATTCTCTATCGAGAAAACCAACCGGTGTAAGCTTGTTTTTGGCTAAGTATCCGATGAAATTCTGATATCCAGAATCACACCATTCATCAAGCCAATCTTGTGATTTTGCCAATTCCTTGATGGGACTCGGTGGAGATGCAATGGTCACTTTGCAGTGATTCATATTTTTCTCTACACGTTCCTTCAAAGAGATGGCAGCTCTGTCGCCTTCCGGCATGTCTTTTCCTTGTGTAAGGCGATCTTTGTCTTTAAAAATAACCAAATCGGTTACTTCGAAAGGAATATCGATCAGCTCCATCAAGGTAGAAGAGATACCTGACCAAACAGGAATACTCTCAGCATGCTGGCAAGCCAAACAGGTTTCAGGACCTTCTCCAACACCTAACACAATTCGTGTATTGCCCATTTCATCTTTGCAGATTAAAGGCATACCAAACTGTATTGATGCACCGCGAGGATCCTCTATTGGTGACATTTGCATCTTAGGGTTATCAAGCAACGGTGATTTATCTGAGCCATCGTCATTCAAAAAAATTCGATGAAAAGCAATCGCCTCACCTTTCAAATTTTGAATGTATAAAACAATGCCTGGTAAATACACTTCGTTGCTTTGTGAGTCCCACATTTTAAGTTGTGAGTGAAACCCAACGTTGCAAGGTATTTGAATGTCACCTAATCCGCGAGATATTAGATAGTTCATACCTATTTCAGATTCAGTGACAGCAAATGCCTCATGTTCAACCTTTTGCAAAATCCATAGGCGTTTGCTTATATCTGCAGGATTAAGAACAGCTTTCTCTTCTTTTTGAGCGGCTACGGCTTTCACTTCTCGTTGAGAAATGTTGTCTGTAGACTCCCCCAAAATATCTAAGATAATGTCCATCGCCTTCGATTTATTACAATTTTCAAGCCAAGCGACCATATCAATACCATCACCAATACGACCCTTACCATTGTAATAACCGCCACCAGACTCGTTCCAATCTTTGTACAAGCGAAAGACAGTTTTGCCTTTGCCAGTGAATGGATCTGGTACAGCTTTAGAAACACCATTTGAAGACTTTCGCATCGCCTCAGTTAGTTCACCGTAACATTTGAACACTGAGGACCAGCCACCATGACGCATCACTAACGCATGTACATCTTGGATTTTTGATCTTCTGTAATTGCTCATTTTGACCTCCTAAAAGGGACGCTCCGAAGAGCGTCACTGTTACGTTTAACTAATTTCAATCGATGACAACAAGTTCTGTTGAATCATGTCATCCAACACAGCGGGAAGGTCATCAGCATCACGTATCACTTGATAATTTGGAATGCCTCCGTACCTTGATTCGCAAATATTGATTGACGCAACATCAATCCCTTCGGCTTTACATTGCTCTACCTGACTTTCGACAGCATGTGTATCAGCTGGACACCCATCGGTAACAACAAGTAATTGCTTTCTGCTTGCCAAATCGAGCTTTGTAAACTCTTGACGAGCAGCTAAGACAGCCTTATTGGTTTCAGTACCATCACTAGAGTCAATACCGATTCGCGGATAGCATTGCATCAAAGGTTCATTGAATGACTTTCCAACATAAGCCATCGTATTGAAATACAAGACTGATACTGGTACATCCAACTCTTCAAGTGCAGCTGCAACCGATAAGGCGGCTTTCTGGGCAATGTCTAATCGACAGTAGCCAGTTCGATCTCCAGACTCATTTGTAACAGGCACACCCATTGAGCCAGAAATATCAATCGCAATAACGAATGAAGATTTATGAGTCTCAACGATATCCTCTGTATAGAAGATTCGACTGTTACCAGCAGTTACACCCGCAAGTAAATCACAGTCAAAATCACTACCAGATTCATCGTACATGATGGGTACAGCCTCTTTAGCCCACATCTGCGATTCGATAATACGTTTAATCGCACGAGCACCAGAGTTGATACTGCTTTGGATTGGCATTGATAACATTCGCCCATTTAGCTCTGGCGTGACGTTATAGTTACAAATGTCCTCATAGGATGCCGGATTCACTGAAGCATGTTTATTGATCGCTTGATCGATAAGCTCATGAAGATCGGCCAATGCTTCACCCAAGCGCTGAAAATCTTCATCACTGAGTGGGTTACGGGTTGAAGAGCCTTGAGAAGCGCCCTGACCAGCTGAACCGGAGTCCTGACCATCTGAGTCATCATCTGAATCCGAACCGGAGCCCTGACCATCTGAATCATCGTCTGAATCCGAACCGGAGCCCTGACCATCTGAGTCATCATCTGAATCTGAACCGGAGCCCTGACCATCTGAATCATCATCTGAATCTGAACCGGAGCCCTGACCATCTGAATCATCATCTGAATCTGAACCGGAGCCCTGACCATCTGAATCATCATCTGAATCTGAACCGG
>NZ_JBFSTC010000125.1:0-10708 GCF_041466605.1 Vibrio sp. 10N.247.310.17
AGAAGCTGCTTAATAAGCAAGCAAATGATGACAACTACCTTGAAAAACACCGCTTTTGTCAAACAACCACTTTCCATGAACATCAAAGTGGTGGGTTTTATTTTCAATTTTACAGCTGACTTCCTCCAAAATGTCTCGACCTTTGCGAGCTGAAAATAACCATTGGTCTGCAACTTCTTCGCTTGAAACAAAATCGGATAGGCGACTAAACGGCGAGCCGTAGTTTTTAGAAAAAGCGGAGTTTGCACTCACTACGCTTCCCACTTTGTTGAATAAAAGAGAGAGGTTGGAACCATCAGAGTATGTGAGATCGCGTTTTAAGCTCTCTTCTTCTGCGATGACTTGCGCTAGCATCCCTGTTCGGCCATCGGGTAATGGGATTCCAGAGAAAAGACATAGTGCGCGTTTAGAAATGTATTTTGGGGTGAAGTTCCACCAAGTCTTTACACTTTGATTTCGCTGAAATTGTCTCTGATATTCTTCAAGCGTTGCTTCGATCGCTTTTGACATTTCAATACCAAAATCGCGTGAGGTCAGTTCAAATAGAGATTCAGACTCCCAAAGAGGGAGGGCACTGCTGTTTGCCCAGGTTATTCGCTTATTATCAATGTCATATATCCAGATAGGACACTTTAGATGTTCGAAAGGTTGGTAGCTGGTCATCATAATAAATTCGGGGAACTCATACTTTAATCGATTTATGCAGACAGATGTCGTGCTTTGGCAGTGCGTCTATCAAATTGAACTCTGATCTTTAACAGCCATGAAGAAGCTATGTGTTAAAGAAAAATCAGGCACTAAAGATAAATTAGCGACAAAAATAGCGTTTAAAGATTCAGTGAACGGATAATTTTGGTTACTTTTCCTTCCGGGGTGCTTTCAATCGCATAGCCTTTATTGTCCCCAAAAATTTCCCCGTTGATGAAGTTCCAACCTATTGATGTCTTGACGATTTCTTTCGGGAAGCGATCGTCAAACATTGAATGATTTGTGTATACCGTCTCAATTGCTTCAAATAATAATTGGGCTTGATCTTGGTTAGTGACGATGAAGTCTTCTTTCAGGCACATTGTTAATTCTGGAAGGGGTTGAGTAGTGAAAGGTTCAGTCATCGCGCCGACTACCCCATTATGTGAATAAAAGCGATATGAACCAGAGCTGCTTTCGTTGCCATCTGGAGATTTAATGCTTGGGGTTGTTAGGTAGAAATTACAGTTGAAGACCATCTTTTGGATAATACTATTTTGTGGTGTGACTTGAATATCTATCCAAGAGCTTACTTGCGCTTTGATTTGATTCATCACCTCATGTTTATTAGGAGCAGCGGTGACTCGTGTTGCCAACAAAGCGGTCATGGTCAGTAACATTAAAAGCGATTTATTCATCTTTAAGTGGCCTTGTGACAAAGTGACTTTTGTTTAATCAGTAAGTCACCGTTGTTTATTATTTGAGTTAATGATTAGCCGAATAAATGTTACTTGAAGAAGACTTTACTTGATAGAGGGGGAGAGAGCTTGATAGAGGGGGAGAGAGCTTGATAATGGAACATGCTATTTGATTGGTTAAGTAATCGTTTTCTTCAATTTTTTAGAATACGATCGCGGTTTTAAAATCTGTCATTTTGTTGATTTGAAGTGTTACTAACTATTGTGTTATTAATGTTTAGTAAGTTTATTTGAATGAGTTTTGTAAATTCTTTTAATGTAAGTGCGCGTAAGAAGGTAAGCAAACGTAAGCATTTAAGCGTCTAGATTTTCCGTTTTTGACGGGAAATCAATCAATAAATGAGCGTTTTTGTTGCTGAACGATGGTTTGTAAACGTGTATGTACAAAAGTGATTAATGTGTTTTGCGTACGGTAAGTTAGTGACTTCAATAACAATATTGATGATATATGAACAGTATATATACTGCCCTCGCTTTTAATAAATGCTGGTGATAGAAATGTCGAAAACCAAAGTGCTGATTGTCGAAGATGACCAGGCGATAGCGCGTTTAACTACGCTTTACCTCGAAGCTGAAGGCTACAATGTTAGCGTTGTCCATGAAGGGGATTTGGCCATTGAAGCGATCCGCAGTATTGAACCCGATCTCGTTCTGTTGGACTTGATGCTTCCAGGAATGAGCGGCGCACAGATTTGCCGACAGGCTCGCGAATTTTATAATGGGATTATCTTAGTATTGACTGCCTCTGCTGATGAAATGAGTGAGGTTAGTTTGTTTAAGTTTGGCGCGGATGACTACGTTGCAAAACCTATTCGTGGTCATGCATTATTGGCACGAATTGAAGCACTATTGCGTCGCGCAGCCCCTGTCGTTGCTGAGCCTGACACGACCGCTGAAACCCCAGGTGAAATTGTGATCAACAGTACAGCTCAAAGTGCCACTCTGTATGGACAGAACCTAAAGCTCACCTCTGCCGAGTTTGAAATTCTAAATCTTCTTGTTAATAACATTTGTCAGGTCGTTACTCGAGATCAATGTTGCCAGCTATTTAGAGGTATTGATTATGCCTTTAACGACCGCTCTATTGATATGCGTGTTTCAGGGTTGCGCCGGAAGCTGCGTATGCATGCAAAAGATAAGCAGTTGATCCGTACGGTTCGTAACAAGGGGTATATGCTGGTTGTATAAGTCTATCGCGGTGAAACTTCGATCTGTTTCTATGTTTACTCGTTTGTACCTTGGAATTGTGGCAGGGATGTCGGCAACGATATTTTTGTTTTGGAACCTTGGTGAAGGGCACATGCGGCGTACCCAGATCGAAATATTCCTTAATGATGGCATCTACTTTTCTGAGCAGTATGTTCGTCAACACAACCGAGAAAACTCGCTATATAAAGAACTCGACAGAACAGGCTACCAGCAATTTTATATTTTCAATTTACGCCTGTTGGAGAATTGGTCGGGAGAGGCTCCGTGTCAACGATGCGAGTTATTTACCACCTTGAATGGTGTACCGGTATACCTAAGTGAAAATAATCTCTATTCGGCAGTATTTCAGCTACCAAATTCTAGGTTTAGCTTTGCGTTCAGTGAGGTAGGCGATTTCTTCTCACCTGAAATTGAGTGGTATGAAGATTCAGAAAGAAACTTTCTTATTGGGCTTTTGTTGGCCGTTATCTTCGCTATTGGCGCAAGTGTTTACTTACCTGTTAGGCGTTTTCAAGAAAGAATAGAGTTACTTGTTGAGAAACAGAAGCAGTTTGGTAAGGGGAAGCTGAGTACTCGCTCTGACGTAGATGATATACACCCAGTGTCTGAGCTAGCCAAAAGTTTTAACTTCATGGCTGAGGAGATTGAGAGCAAAGTAAAACAAAGTCATATATTTGCTCAAGCGATTCCACATGAAGTCCGTACACCGCTAAGCCGTATTCAATTGGCGACGGATCTCTTAAGGCGGGAAGCTCCAGAGCATCATCAGGTTTTTTTCGATGATATTGATACCTACATCGGGGATATCAACGACCTCACGTCAGAAATTATCATGCTGTCGAAGTTGAATGTCATGGATAATTCTTTCTTCGAGCTTGTTAAAGTGAAAGCTGACCTTCGCGAGTATTGTTTAGATAGAATCCGTTACTCGGAGTTAGACAATGTTATTTTTGAGTCCAAAGTAAAGCTAGAGTGCAAAATTAAGTGTGATTGCTCGATGGCGCGTTTGGTTTTTGATAACGTGATTAAGAACGCTGGGAATTACACACAAGACAAAGTCTGGGTAACTCTGGACGAGAACTCAGAAAATTGGCTGGTTCTGATTGAAGACAATGGCTCTGGGATACCGGAGGACAGGCGTGAAGAAGTATTCCTTCCGTTTTCTCGCTTAGATTCTAGCAGAGCATCAGCAACTGGTGGGTTAGGGTTAGGTCTAGCGATAGCGATTTCAGCGGCTAAAAAGCTTTCTTGGGACATTCGGATCTGCGATAGCAATCGCGGTGGTGCCAAGTTCTGTATCTTAATCCCAAAGATCACGTAAATGATTTTAGTAAGAGACCAATTAGACTCTTAAAAATGAAAGCCACGGTTTAATATCGTGGCTTACTAATTTAATTAACTTACTAATTACCAATTATCATTCACTATCAATTGGCAAAATTTACCAAGTAGAAAATCAAGCTTAGATATTGTTGGTGCTTAAACGATGAAGGCCATAAATAGCATGATCTATGATACGGCCATTTAAGTTCTCGTTACGAGTTATGATACCTTCTAATGTGAAATGTAAGCGCTCACAAACCTTGCGACTACTCTGGTTGCCAGTTGCAGCTGATATCTCCACCTTTTCCATATCTAACTCATTGAAAGCAATATCAATGAGCTTCTCAACTACGCGTGTAACGATCCCGTTACCTTGGTAAGTCTCAGACAACCAATAGCCTATCGTGACTTTCTGTTTGCTGTGGTCAATGGTGTTAAAGCTACAGTTACCGACGATATTGTCTTTGTACACAATCGCACATGTCATGCTTTTGCCTTCCGCGTAATCATGTAGCGAGCGCTGGATGAAGATCCTAAAGTCCTGCTCTGTTTTGCAGTGCGGTGGCCATGCTAACCATTGGCTAAGATACTCATTTTGGCTTTGTGAAATTTCCGCGTAATGAGATGCGAAGTTCTCTTCAACCAGAGCGATGGATAACTCTTCATCGATAACTGTTTTAAACATGTTTTCCCTTTTCTTTTGGCTGATGATTTAAGTGTCTTTTGGTCGGCAGGTTATAATGTCGCACAATTTTGAATATGCAACCACTTGTAGCGCGAATTATTCGTGATACGCTAGGTCTATCACGAAATACATTAAACCTTATAATAATTGCGGGTATGATCGTTGGTCATGCATTAGTATTAGCAGCCTAAATATATAAAAACTATAAAAATACTAGGCTTAAGTAATGAATCAACATTGCCAAGAGGTAACCGTAGACCTAAGAAAGGCTCTATTTGGTATTGCTAAGGCGCTTGATAACGTCGGTTTTGAAAGCAAAAACCATGGACAGAGGGTGGGTTACATCGCATATCGATGTGCTCTGAGCGTGGGGTGGGAAGAGGAGCAGGCACAGCTCGCATTTTCGTTAGGGCTAATTCACGACTGCGGAGTGTCGCAAATAGACGAGCAACGTCGACTGAATTCGGGGTTTGTTCCCGACTCGACTTATTACCATTGTCAAAAGGGCTACCAAATTTTAAAGGAGTGCCCTGTTCTTTCTATATTTGCTAAGCCAGTTCTTTATCATCATACCCCTTGGTTAGATCTAAAGACTATGAATATCAGTGAATTAGAAAAGGAACTGGCTGCAGTTGTGATACTTGCTGACAGAGTTGACTATCTATATGGCATAACCGCTTCTGATCGTTATGGGAACCTAACCCCAGACGGTAAAGCGAGCATTATTGGACGTTTGACTGAGCAAGCGGACGAGATGTTCGAAACCAATCTTGTACAGCACATGTGTGAGTTGGTTGATCTGGATGATTTTTGGTTCTCGATGGAGACCCCTTACATCGAGAATATGAGAGATAACTTTGAACCTGTACCCTTTTTCTCTCAGCAAATGTCGCTGGATGAAACAGTCGCCTTTGCCGAGTTTATTGCTAATGTCGTTGATACGAAAAGCTCGTTCACTTTCAAGCACTCGTTGAAGGTAGGGCAACTTTCTGAATATCTAGCTAAACAACTTGGTTATTCACACACAACGCAGAGAAAGCTCTATTTAGCTGGTTTAGTTCACGATATTGGCAAACTGCAAACCCCTGGTGACATTCTTCATAAGCCAGATTTGCTCACTGACGAAGAATACTGTTGTATTAAACGCCATGCGACAGATACTCGATTCGCGCTGCAGGAGCTGTTTAGTTCGCCTCAGGTGTGTCAGTGGGCTTCCGACCACCATGAAAGGTTAGATGGTTCAGGCTATCCGATGGGTAAAACGGCTGAAGATTTAGATCAACCCAGTAGAATTGTTGCTGTAGTCGATGTATTCCAAGCATTAACCCAGTCTCGCCCTTATCGTAAAGGTATGACACTGGAAGAAACTCTAGCGATATTAACGGACCAAGTTGATAGTTATAAGTTGGATCGAGAAGTGTTTGAATGCCTTAGAAAACACGCAGAGTACTGTTTTGAACTATCGACGGACAAAAGAATGTACGCGTTTTAACTTTGGTCGTTTTTAGGATTCAACTCACCTTTAAATTTAAGGTAAATGGACTATCTACTTTATTCAAACAATGAAAAAGCCGACTGGGTGTTGCGCGAGTCGGCTTTTATTCACTTCTCTTTCTAGTCTTTATCTCTATCTACGCTCGATTAAAAAGCATCATCCACGATATCTTTAAGTCGATCGTAAGGCACATAGCCCGGTAGAAGCTGATCATTCATCATCATCGTTGGCGTTCCTGTTAAACCCAGAGCGCTAAAGGTTTGATGGTTAGTGGTTAGAACCTGGTTTTGTTCTTGAGTTGTTTTTAGTTCCGCTTCTGTTCCTGTCTTCTTGGCTACGGCTTCTAGTGAGCTTTTCGAGTGAATACCACTTTTTGCCATCAGCAGTCTGTTGACTTCAGGGAAGGCTTCTGGATTATCTTTCCATACTTTCATCGCGTATAGAGCTGCATTGGTATCAAGGCCATCTACTTGTTGCTGCTTAAATGACAAGTACACATTGATGATTTTGATATCACTATTTTCAGAAGCTAATTTTACTAAGCCTTTCTCTAAGCGTTTACAGAAAGGGCAGTTGTAATCAGTGAAGTTAACGATGACTGATTTTCCGTCAGGGTTGCCCGTGATTGGGTGAGCGTCATTGTTATACAACCAGTCGTGACTCTCTGCTTGAGCTTTCTTTGCTTGCGCTTGGCCCGCGACATACTGCTCTAAACTGGTATGCAGCCCTGAAATCGTAGAAGGATTCTCCTTCAGGAACTGGTTAATTTCTTCGAGTTGCTGGGTTTGTTCTGTGCTTAACTCAGCGAAGGCACTTGTGCTCATTAGTGAGCCTAAAATCAGTGTGCAAATCAGATGTTTTTTCATGTTGTTTATTCTCTAATTCTTGATAATCGTGAGCGCGTTTTGGGTCGCGCTCACGGTATTATTGTTTGTTAAATTGGCTTTAATCGGTTCATTTGCTCTGCTCTGTTTTTCTTAGTGAGCGAGTTATGCAAAGTAGGTTCTTAACCACAGGCCGATAGGGGAAGTAACGCCGGTTGCGATACTGCTGATCTTTCCATCTTTGATGATGACAATACTTGGCGTGACATTGACTCCCCAACTTCTGCTGATCGATCCAGAGAGATCATTGATAACAGGGAAGTCATACTCTTTGGCGTCTAAGAAGCGCTGAACACGTTCGTCTGGGCCAGATGAAAGTGCGACAGAAACTACTTGATGGGAGTCGCTGAAGCTATTAACCGTCGGGCTCACCAATTTGCACGCGCTACACCAAGTCGCCCAAAAATAGACAATAACGGGCTTACCGCTTTTGCTTAGCTCGATAACATCAATATCCTCACCTTGGATCGACTGACCCACGATTGGAATCGCGTCTCCTTGAGGCATGCTTCTGCTGTGGTAAAAATCCATGGCAAACGAAACCACGCCAACGATCAGTATCATTGAAACGAGTTCCTTTCCCCACTTCTTAAGACGGCTTGGCTTTTTGGTTTCAGCCTTTACAGCGTTATCTTCAGCAGAGCTAGGCTTTTGTTCGTTGTTGGGCGTCTTCATCAATTATCTCGCAGCGTCGATGGCTTGAATAACAGTGTCACTGTCTAGAATTACGGGTAATGGAATACCATTTTTATAGCTCGGGCCATAAACGATATTAAATGGCACACCAAATCGCCCATTACTTTGTAAGTATTGAGTGACACTTTCACTTGGTGTTGTCCAATCGCCTTTCATCAAAACAATGTCTTCTTGTTGCAGGTGGCTGTAGACAGGATCTTGAAGAATGACGCCAATTTTGTTGGCTTTACAGGTGATACACCATTCAGCAGTCACGTCGACAAAGACTGTTTTTCCTTGCTCGACCAACTGAGGGATTTGCTTCGCATCCAGTTTTTGCCAAGCGAGATCGTCAACAATCGGAGTCGCCCAGTTATCAGCGGTGACACTACCGACGATCAATGCAGCACCAAACACCAAGGTTGTGGTTGCGACGATAGGAATAAGCACCTTGCGACCCAGTTTCATGCCAATCCAAACCAGTACTGAAATCACGATAAATAGCGACAGCAGGATAGTTGGGAATTTACCAATGAATGGGCTCAGAAGGCTTGTTAGCCATAGGCTGGTAATGAACATCATTAAGCCAAATACCAGCTTAACTTTGAACATCCATGCCCCAGGCTTTGGAAGCAATTTGGTTAGGCTTGGGGATAGCGCGAAGATCAACCAAGGTGCGCTCATACCAATGCCGAGTGCGATAAAGATAGCCCACAACTCTTGGTAACTTGCGCCCAGAGCATAAGCCACTGCAGTTCCTAGGAATGGAGCACTGCAAGGCGTTGCCAATAGTGTCGCAAACATGCCTTGGATGAAGTGACCTGAATGTGAGTCGTCGCCTTTGGTTGCCATCCAAGTGTTCAAGCCTGATGGAAGCCTGAATTCGAATAGACCGAGTAGGTTAACTGAGAACAGTAGGGTAATGATCAGCATGAACCCGATGAACCAAACATTTTGGAACTGGATTCCCCAACCAATCGCATTGCCACCCATTTTCAGAACGGTCATGCCTAGAGCTAGTAGCGAAAACGAAGTGATAACCCCCGCAGCAGACGCTAGGAATGAGAGTCGGATATGGCGATTTGAAGCACCTTGGTTCTGAATGATGCTGTTTAACTTCATTCCTAATACGGGTAGAACACACGGCATGATGTTGAGGATTAAACCGCCCACTAACGCAAAACCAAGCATGACTAGAAAGCTGTTGTTGCTTGTTTGGTAAGCTATCGGGTCTGACCCAACTTGCGCGGTCATCTCTTCGGCAAAGTTAGTATCTGAAACGGTAATACTCACTGTGCGATCCGTTAAGTCGACCTCGCCGATCCAGTTACTCACATCGAATACTGCGGTCATTGTATTGTCTGTGATGTGGACGGTTGGTGGAGAGAAGAAGTCATCAAGCACTTCTTGCCCATCAATCAATACCATCGGTTTATCCCAGCCTTCCTTACTTGTTAGCTGAGTCACCAGTTGTTGTTTGCTTTTATCCCAGAACAGGCCGTTCACTGAAGTGCGGTTAGCTTCTCGTGGAGATTGGCTCATGCCTTGATTGAACAAGAACATCGCTTCTTCATCGAGCTCTAATGTTTGCGGATCAATCGGCAATTCGATGTCGTAATCGGTTAAAACACAGATATTGGTACACGACGGAAAGGTGAACGACGCCTTGAACAGTGCTGGCTTCGTGTTGTCTTTCAGTGTCAACGTTACTGGGAAGCTGACGTGTTTTTTGTAGCCTAACGTCATCACGTCCAGTTGTTCGTAATATTTAGGGATCGGCCAATGCCACTCTACCGACTCTATGTTTGTGGAACCAGACCAGTCCCAACTTGGTGGAATACCACCTTCACCTGGGCTACGCCAATAGGTTTTCCAATCGCCGTCGAGAACGACATCCAGCACGGTTTGAATCTTAGAACCGTCGTCCGATTGTTCACCCGTCGACATCATTCGCATCTTGACTGGTGGATGTTCAGGCACGCTGAGCCAGCCCGTCGTCTGTGCCAAGGCAGTAAATGACGTCATAACCAAAAGGGCAGTGACTAGCGTTTTCGCGCATGTACGCATGCAGAATGCCAACGAATCGACAAACTTAGTTAGTAGTGTGTTGTACACAAATGTATCTCCAAAAAATAAATAAAAGGGTGTAGTAGCCCGGTTATTTACTCTCTAAATATACAGTGCTTTAGATGTAAGCGGTGTTTTGTAGGTCGAGAAGAGCGATGGTTATCTCTAGACAATCTCGATATGTGCGGTGATAGGCTGTACGCAACAGCAATAAACAGGATAAAAGGAATCAGCCAACCTGTTTTAGGTGTCGCGAAGGTGAGCATTTTGGAGCTTAGGCTGCACGCGCTAGAATTTGGCGCTGACAGAGTTTTAGAAGCTTCTGAACCAAAAACGCTGGCATAGAGCTCAGACATTTTATCGAAAGGTGCGACGATTGCTTGTGGGTGGCTGGTTTCTGCGCCGACAAGTATTGATTGTCCAGTTAGGGAAGCTGAAGTGGTTACTTTGTTTGCAGACAGCGTACTCGCCAGACAAGTTACGATAACCAGTCCGGTAAGGAACAGCGCCCAAAGCGAATGCTTTTGTCGGCGGTTCTGTGTGGATAAGATGAGTAGCGATGTGTTCAGCAAATCAGTCAGTAATCTAATCAGTTAATAGTTAATAGTTAAAGCGAGCTCATTGAATTGCGGTTAGCTTAAATAAGATCTCTTCGAGTCACAAGTCATGAAATTGTTAAAGTGAAACGATGTATAAACGCGATAAACCGTAGATACACGATAAACGATGCATAAACACCAACTCACGCAAATACGACATTGAGCTCTAGATAAAGTTCACAACAACTGGAAGTTATCGCCAATTTATCCTGTATAGAGTGCTCTATTCATTATCAGGAGATACAAAAAAGCCCAACAGTTCGTAGATGGATGAACTGACCCCCAATAGTTGGACACCAATTATTGGGGGTCTTTTTATGTCCAAA
>NZ_JBFSTC010000126.1:0-10494 GCF_041466605.1 Vibrio sp. 10N.247.310.17
CACAACGGTATGCTAAGAACAAAAATGCCGTTCACTCTTAAGTGAACGGCATTAATGCACATGCGTCGGTTTTTTATTGCTTATTAGTTTTGTTTATTACTTTACGACCATCCACATTCTATAACGCAAAACTCTATATTTGTTCAATAGTACAATAAGTTAGCCATGAAACATCAGCCAAACTGATATATGATGCACCGCTTCAATATGTCACATCATTCTGGCACCCGTTCGATAACAGGATCCTCATGAGCTTTATTATATTATTACTTCTAGTCTTCGTTGGCGTTACACGTTTATTTCAGTGGCGAAAAACCTCTAGTTTTATCAAACTTCTTCTTCTCTCTTTATTTATATTGATTGGTTCGGGTTTAATCCCTCGCTATCTACTAAACGACCTGCAAGCCAATTATGAGCGCAAACCTGACATTCAGTGGACCTCTCACAATGCCATTGTCTTGCTTGGTGCTGGTACTCAACTCATCGCAAGTACACAAGAATTTGAGCCGACCTTTTTCTCGTTCGGTCGCATCAATGAAACGGCAAGCCAATATAAAAACTGTGCGAAGGCTCAAACCATATGCAAAGTGATTGTTAGTGGTGGAGATGCACAAAATAATGGTGTAACCGAAGCGGAAGTTTATCAACAGCAGTTGCTTAGACTCGGCGTTCCACTAGCCGATATCATTCAAGAATCGAATAGCGTCAACACTTGGAAAAACGCGCAGCTCACCAGTGACCTAATGAAGCATCACCAGTTCGACAACATTGTTCTTGTTTCATCAGGCCTACATATTCGTCGTAGTGAACTCTACTTTAATCATTTTGGATTAAACGTCGTCCCAGTACGAGCCGACTACATGGCTGCTCAAATTTCATGGTTACCATTATGGTACAACTTCGCAGTTACAGACTTTGCATTGCATGAACAATTGGGTTTTGCTCGTTACAACCTTTACAACTTTATGGGTTGGAACAGCAAACGTGAGAAGCCCGGTGACGCCTGATCGCTTCAACCATGATCTAACTAGTTAGTTATTTAGTTATTTAGCTATTTGGCTATTTGGCTATTTGGCTATTTGGCTAGTGGTCATTTAGTATCTAGAAGATTCACAGCTCATAAACAAAAAATGCAGCCACAATCGAAGGATTGTCAGCTGCATTTTTAATTCGTGCTTCTACTCAATACTAACGGGCAATTACCACATTAGGTCATCTGGGATAACGAAGTCTTTGTACGGGTCATCTTCATCTACTTCATCAGAGCTTGAAGCTTGAGTATCAACAATAGATTCTTCGTCACGCATCGCGATCTTGTTCGCTACCGCAGTAGGAATAACAACATAGCTTTCGCCTTGACGCGCGATACTTAGAATACCTTTACTTAGTTGCTTTTGAGTCAGATCTTCTACGTAAAGGTATTTAACTAGCGTACCATCGGTGAAGTTGTATTTGATCTCACCATTCTTCTGTTCTATCTTGTTCATCTCAATCAGTTGCTTCACTTGAGCTTTAATTTCTTTGCTCAACTGCTGTTCTTTCAACTGTTGGTTTAACTCTTTGTCTTTCGCTTGCTGCGCCAGTTTAGTTTCTTCTGCTGCCGCTTTTGCTTCACGAGACTGAACGCGAGACTTTTTAGAGCCTTTCTTCGCCTTCTTTAATTTTTTCTCATTTACCAAGCCAGCTTTAAGCATCTGCTCTTGGAGTGTTAACTTTGCCATGACTTTCCCAGTTCAGGATTAAAAACGGCACTATCATACCTGTTTTTGAGGTTTCTGTTTACTGAACAAGAGTAAATTACAGAACAATCGCAAAATTTGTGCTGATAGATCTAAGCTGTCGCCATATTCCCTTCTTGTTGCTCAGAACCTCCACTTTTCCACGAAATACCGTTTATACGCACATCGAGCCAATTACCCAGAAGCACTCAATCTGCCACGAAACTGTGCCGGTGTTTTATTTAGCCAGCTTTTGAATGCTCGTCTGAAATTTGCCGGGTCGCTATAACCGAGCCTTTCACCGATGTCATCGATACTCATGGTTGTGCCGAGTAACAGCTCTTTGGCCAGTTCCACTCTAACTTCGGTAAGCAATATATGATAACTGGAATCATGGGTCACTAGCTCTCTCCTGAGCGTACGAGAGCTACACCCAAACTCATCCGCGAGTTGCTCTATATTCGGGAAACTGCCTGCGGTTTGATAAAAGATCGTTTTGATCTGGTTAGTCAGCAGGTGCTCAGAGTCCAGCGTTTCGACTATCGACTGGCAAGACGCAAGATAGCGCTTCAGTGTCGCGGCATCATGAGTCAATAAGGTTTGTGATAAAACCGAGGCATCAAAACGCAGTTCACAATGGCTTTGCTCAAAAATCACCGGGCACTGGAAACGGTCGTCATAGAGCTTGGCGTAGTTAGGGCGAGCATAAGGCAAAGCCAAAGTATGAATATCCAACTCATGACCAGTCAGTTCTTTGAACAAAGAGACGATTGAACTTAAGAAATATTCACTGCAGAAAGGAAGGAGATCACCCACTTCCAAGGTGTTCTCAATCTGAATCACCGCTTGCTCGGAATCTAGAAATAATTTAACCGAGAAAATAGGACCGTTCAGACGCAGATATTTAAAGCCCGACTTGATGGCCTCCCCGACATTTTGACTGGTCGATAGCGCATAACCCAACACACCAAAGTGGCTCAAGCTAGCGTGTTCCCCCAGCCAAAGCCCTAAGCCATCGTGAGGAAAGCTCTGATTCGCCGCGCTAAATAACGAAAGCTTGTCAGCGTAAGTCAACTTTCCATTCCGGTCTCGCCAATCCATGTTCGGCAAACCCACATCATTGAGTAACCTTTCAATATCGAGACCTCGTTGCTCTAACGTATTCAACAGCAGCGCGATATCTAATGTACCCAACTGATGCCGATGTCCGGTCGGCTTATACTCCGCGATAATCTCCAATCGTCTCTCCTTATATCGAGCCCATTCCCATAAACATGACTACTCAGCTTCAACAACACTACTGACAAAATCGTGATTGGTAACGCGCTCTTGTCCGAATATGACCTCCCAACTCTACGCTACTCATCGCACAATGGCTTTAGTTGTTAAATTTATGTGAACTATCGCAATGATAAAAACGAATCCTGCTCCATACAGTTTGATTGATTCTAATGGTCAGCCGATCATTGGGCATTTCGATGGCATCCCAAAGCACCTGAACATCGAGAACTTTGACTACCGAAACTCGATGGATGCAAAAGCAAACTCTTGGCAGAAGCACTTCCACTACAAGCAATTTCAATTTGTCAGTATCGTCACCGAAACGCACATTATCGGCGTGGCAATCGCGGATATTCGCTACTTAGGCTCGGCATTTTGTTATCTGTACGATATTGAAAACAACCATCTAGAAGAGTCATCTTGGTTGAGGCCATTAGGGTTTGATAAACAAGTTACCGCTTCGCCATTTGACGGCACGACAAACATTGCAGGCCAAAGCATCATCTTTAATATTGAAGGCGGACAATGGCAAGTTCGATTGAATACCATACTCATCAAGGCCGATATCGCTTTAGAGCCTGAAACCGACAGCTTGCCCATGGCGATGTGCAGCCCAACGGGTTATTCAGGTTGGACTTACACTCAAAAGCACAATGCTTTGCGCATCAGCGGTGAAATCCAAATCAAAGGAGAATCACTCGTTCTCCAACAAGCTCGTGCCGGTTATGACTTTTCAGCGGGTTACATGAGGCGTGAGACCAGTTGGCGCTGGGCAAGTATCAACACGCAATCCAATGGCACAGATATTGGCCTAAACCTCGCGGCGGGCGTGAATGAGACTGGAGGCTGCGAAAACGTGTTATGGGTCAATGGAACCAGACACTTGCTTAACCCGGTACAGTTTACGTTCAGTCGCCAAGACACGAACTTGCCTTGGCAGATAACATCACAAGATGAACGTATAAACCTGACCTTTACGCCCTTAAATAACCGCAGCGAAAAGCTCAATTTATGGCTGTTAAAGAGTAACTTTCGTCAGTTCATTGGTCACTTTTCTGGCTCGATTGAAGACAACAATGGAGTGACACATCAACTCGATGGTGTTCTTGGCCTAACAGAAGATCACTTTGCTCGCTGGTAACGTAATTCTGCTGATTGAATCTCAGGCGAGCAAGTCTAAGTAAACTTGATACTAAGAACGCGTATAGCGTCTCAACAAGGATAAAACATGAATATCGACGCATTAATCAATCACCCAGAATGGCTACTGCTGGTATTAGCGCCCTTATTCGTGGTGTGCATGTTGGCTGAGTATTTTATCGGTCAGAAGCAAGGTCGATTGCCAGATAATTCCAGCTATAAACTTTCAGAAGTGATGTGTAACTTCACGCTTGCGGGAATGCATCAACTCTCCGATTTGATCACCGGGTTATTGGTCGTGCAGTTGTATCTCTTGATGTTTGGTTGGCGTTTAATGGACATCGACATGGGCGTGCTGAGTTTCATTGTGTTGATGGTGTTGCAAGACTTTTGCTATTACTGGTTCCATAGAGCAAGCCATCGTGTTCGCTGGATGTGGGCAGCACACGTCGCGCACCACAGCTCAGAACAGATGAACTTCAGTACGGCTTTCCGTCAAAGCTTAATGTACCCACTTGCTGGGATGTGGCTATTCTGGGTACCGTTGGTCATCATAGGTTTTGACCCTAAATGGGTCATCTTTGTGGTGCTTCTGAATCTAGGTTTGCAGTTCTTTGTCCATACACAATGGATACGAAGCTTAGGACCACTTGAATACATCTTTAACACCCCATCACACCACCGTGTGCATCACGGCAAAAACCCGCAATACATCGATAAGAACTACGCCGGTGTTTTGATCATTTGGGATAAGTTGTTTGGTACGTTCGAACCTGAAGTTGAAACTGTACGTTACGGTGTCACCAAGCCGGTAAACAGTTCTAACCCGATAGTGGTCACCTTTCAAGAATGGAAGGCCATATTCAAAGATTTGAAGAACCGAGAGCTAACCATGAAACAGAAAGTACGATTGATACTCTCACCCCCATCGGATTAAACGGACGATAGACAGATTGTATTAACTAAGATACCGCCTCAACTGGATTCAAAGACATCCCCACCGACTCGATTGAATAGTAAAGCACCGTTTTCCGACAATTTATTTGTGATCTGGGTTGCACGCGTACCGCATACTATCAGATACTGAACAAAACTAACCTTCAGCCACAGTAAACGTTCTGCGCTTGCTGTTCAGGAATTTCAATGAGTTCAGATAATCAGCCGACCTACTTCTTTTTCGATTACGAAACGTGGGGCGTTAACCCAGCAAAAGACCGTCCGAGTCAGTTTGCGGGTGTTCGTACCGACCAAGATTTCAATGTTATTGGAGAGCCTCTGGTTATCTATTGCCAACCCCCTGCTGATTACCTCCCTGCGCCTGAAGCTGCGTTGATCACCCGTATCACACCACAGAAAGCGGCTTCACAAGGTCTCCCTGAGCCAGAGTTTATCGCTAAGATCCATGCTGAGTTGGCGAAACCAAACACCACAAGCCTTGGCTACAACAGTATCCGGTTCGATGATGAAGTAACGCGTTACACCTGTTACCGAAATTTCATTGACCCATATGCGTGGAGCTGGCAGAACGGCAACTCACGTTGGGATCTATTAGATGTAATGCGCGCTGTTCACGCACTGCGCCCTGAAGGCATTGTTTGGCCAGAGAACGAAGAAGGTTATCCAAGTTTCAAACTGGAACACCTATCTGTGGCAAACGGCATTGAACACGAGAACGCGCACGATGCGATGGCCGATGTTATTGCGACCATCGAGTTAGCAAAGAAGCTTAAAGCTGCACAACCTAAGATGTTCGATTACCTTTACAACATGCGTCATAAGCGTAAGCTAAATGACCTAGTTGATATCGTAAACATGACACCATTGATGCACGTTTCGGGCATGTTTGGCCGTGACTGCAACTACACAAGCTGGATTGTGCCTATGGCTTGGCACCCAACTAATCAAAATGCGGTTATCGTGGTTGATTTAGCTAAAGATCCAAGCCCACTACTAGAACTGGACGCTGATGAACTCAGAGACAGACTCTACACCAAACGCAGTGAACTGAGTGAAGACGAGCTACCCGTACCCATCAAATTGGTTCAACTGAACAAGTGCCCTATTCTTGCTCCAGCCAAAACGCTGACGGCTGAAAATGCCGAAACCATCGGTATCGATCGCCAACAATGCTTGAAGAACTTGGCCCTGTTGCGCGAACACCCAGAGATCCGCGAAAAACTCATTGGCCTGTACTCTCAAGAGCGCGAGTACGAAAAAAGTGATGATGTTGATACCCACCTTTACGACGGTTTCTTTTCACCTGCTGATAAAACAGCGATGAACATCATTCGCGAAACTGACCCAAATAACTTGGCAGCTTTAGATATCACCTTCGGTGATGAACGTATTAAACCGTTACTGTTCCGTTACCGTGCTCGTCATTTCCCATGGACGCTCGACGAAGCTGAGCAATTGAAATGGGCGAACCATTGTCGTGAGTTTTATGAAAGCCGTTTAGAAGAGTACATGCTCAACCTTGAAAACCTCGCGCATGAACATGAAAGTGACGAGAAGAAAATGGCTATCTTGAAGGCGGTTTATCAATACGTAGAAAAGTTAGCTAGTTAATTCCATTATCAAGAGACGTAACACTTTGAAAGAAAGATTGATCCAACTGGTTTACTGCTTAATCTCCTTCACCTTAATCATAGGTGCACTTACAGTAGGTAACGCGTTACAGCACTTTTTGGATACCTCAATCCCAGGCAGTATTTTTGGCATGTTGATTCTGTTTGCTGCCATGGTGATTGGTATTGTTCCTTCGCACTGGGTACAACCCGGTGCAAGCTTGATTATCCGCCTAATGATCTTACTGTTTGTTCCGATCAGTGTTGGGTTAATGGATCACTTCGACATGCTCATCACGAACGCATTGCCAATTATGGCCAGCGCCGTTGGTGGCACGTTGCTGGTGTTGGTGTCCTTATCATGGTTTTTAGACCGCTTGCTTTCGAGAGGTAACTGATCATGTGGATTCTACTCACCATCGTGGTATTCCTGTTTGCTCGCTGGGTAAGTCAAAAAGTAAACTCACCGCTGTGTAACACCCTGCTGATCAGCATTGGTATCATCATTCCGATACTCACGTTCTTCAAAGTACCGTTTGAGACTTACTATGCGGACAATACCTGGATTACCTACATGCTGCAGCCCGCGGTAGTTGCCCTTGCTTATCCGCTTTATGAACAGCTACCTCAAATCAGAGCCAACTGGCGCATCATCACCTTTGCTTGCACACTAGGCAGTGTGATGTCGATGACAACGACAGCATTGATCGCTGTGGCTTTTAAAGCAGACTTAAGTTTGATTGCGAGTTTATTAGGTAAGTCAGTCACCACACCAATTGCGATGGAAGTATCGAGCCATTTAGGTGGTGAAGCAGCGATTGCGGCAATACTGGTATTGATTGTTGGTCTGTTTGGGGCGATTTTTGCTTACCCAATCTACAATCTCATTGGTATTAAGAGCCCTATTGCCCGAGGTTTAACCATGGGTACCGTATCTCACGCTTTAGGCACTGCAACTTGTGCTGAAAAGAATCAGGAAGATGCAGCATTCAGTTCTTTGGCTCTTGTGCTTTGCGGCGTCATTACCTCAATCATCGCACCGAGTATATTTTCGCTCGTGGTTTGGTTCTATTCTTAACCTAAACGATCACTACGCGATCCAGCCCAACCAGAATGCTGTTTATTACAGTGTCTGTTTGGGCTTTTTATTCGCATTTATTTATCAATAGCAGCCAAATCGCGCCCTGTTTAGGCCAATAAATGGGATATCAATGGTAGTTTTTACTCTTGCAATCGATTTCATCTGTGACCTCACTCTAATTATGCAAACCAATGTAACAACAACAACGCAGTGGTGATCAATGTCACAGAAAATTCCTGAGCAATGCATAAACTTAAAGCCTAAGGTCAATTAAGGATTCAACATGAACAGTCGTATTACCCTGGCGCTGGAAAGTGCTCCATCATCAATGAAAGCGCTTTTGAGTGACATCGTATTAGCAGACAACTTTGACGCGACATTGTCTCCAGAACAATTTGCGAGCCTACTGCAAGCAAGTGGTCTAGCGGATGACGAACTACGTATTGCGCTACTTCCTTTTGCCGCAGCGTATTCTTACGCTCCGTTATCTGACTTTTATGTTGGTGCAATCGTGCGTGGTTTGTCTGGTACTCTGTATTTTGGTGCAAACCTTGAAATCGCTGGTGCTCAACTTGGTCAAACCGTTCACGCTGAGCAATCTGCAATCAGCCACGCTTGGATGAAAGGCGAACTAGGTATCTCAGATATCACCATCAACTTCAGTCCTTGTGGTCACTGTCGTCAATTCATGAACGAACTGACAACAGCAAAAGAACTTAAAGTTCAGCTGCCACAACGTGATGAAATGTCTCTGCAAGAGTACCTGCCAGACTCGTTCGGCCCTGCTGATTTAGGTGTGACAACAGGCCTAATGACAAAGCTTGATCATAAGTACACGACCGAAGAAACAACGCCTATTGTTGTAGAAGCGCTAGCAGCACTAAACCGCAGCCATGCTCCTTACACCAAAAACCTAAGTGGTGTTTCACTACAACTCACGTCAGGTGAAATTTTCACGGGTGCTTACGCAGAAAATGCGGCGTTCAACCCGAGCCTACCACCCCTTCAAGTCGCGTTGATTCAACTTAAACTGGCTGGCTTCGATTTCGAACAAATTGAAAGTGCTGCTTTGGTTGAAATCGCAGAAGGTAGCATCAGTCACCTAGCGGATACGCAATCTACATTAGAAGCGATTAATCCCGACATTCCAGTGACTTACTTAGCAATATAAGTACATCTGATTAACAAAAATTTAAATAAGCAGCCCTATTTAACAGGGCTGCTTTTTTTATACCTGTAATTAAAGCAACAACTTGCGCAAACGTTTGCTTTTGTCATTGAAATAAGTATGATCACCCCGTTTTCAATCAATCGTTCAAAAGATCGGAAGGAATTTCTATGTTTGGTACTGCTACTCGTGAAAATGCTACTCGTGTACTTCTATTAGGTTCTGGTGAACTCGGCAAAGAAGTTGCTATCGAGTGCCAACGTTTAGGTTTGGAAGTTATTGCTTGTGACCGTTATGCAGACGCACCAGCGATGCAAGTTGCGCATCGTAGCCATGTATTAGACATGTTAGACGGCGATGCACTTCAAGCGATCATTGAACTAGAAAAGCCAGATTATGTGGTTCCTGAAATTGAAGCTATTGCCACCAGCAAGTTGGTAGAGCTAGAAGCGCAAGGCTTAAATGTCGTTCCAACTGCGAATGCGACCAAGCTAACGATGAACCGCGAAGGTATCCGTCGTCTAGCTGCAGAAGAGTTGAAACTGAGCACTTCTCCTTACCGCTTTGCAGACACCTTTGAAGATTTCTCAGCCGCTGTTGAATTCGTCGGTATGCCTTGCGTTGTTAAGCCAGTAATGAGCTCTTCAGGTAAAGGTCAAAGCGTTATCAAAACAGAAGAAGACATTCAGAAGTCTTGGGACTACGCACAAGAAGGCGGTCGTACTGGCGCGGGCCGTGTGATCGTTGAAGGCTTCATCGACTTTGATTACGAAATTACGCTACTTACCGTTCGCGCAGTCGACGGTGTTCACTTCTGTGCGCCTATCGGTCACCGCCAAGAAGACGGTGATTACCGTGAATCATGGCAGCCACAAGTGATGTCAGACAACGCACTTAAAGCCGCGCAATACACGGCTGAACAAGTGGTTAACGCACTAGGTGGTCACGGTATCTTTGGTGTCGAGCTGTTTGTTAAAGGCGATCACGTTATCTTCAATGAAGTATCCCCTCGCCCACACGATACTGGCTTAGTCACATTGATGTCTCAAGACTCATCTGAATTCGCACTGCACGTACGCGCCTTTACCGGTATGCCGATCAAATCTATCACGCAATACGGTCCATGTGCATCAGCGGTTATTCTAGGCCAAGGCACTTCAACCAACATTCGTTTTGAAGGTCTTACAGAGGCGCTAGACGCACCACAGACGCAAGTTCGCTTGTTTGGTAAACCTGATATCGATGGTCGCCGTCGTTTAGGTGTGGCGCTGACTCGTCGCAACAGCACTGAGACTGCGATTGAAGATGCAATTGAGAGTGCTTCTAAAGTAAAAGTAATTTACTAACTGTTAATTACCATTTTCTAGCTAATGACAACTAGACTACTAATTGGTAACGACTAACTCAGATCTGAACCATTACGTTCTCGCATCTGAACAATCACGAGTTCAAATATGAACAATAAAAAAGACGGGCTATCGAGCCTAATGCCGATCGTTTAAGAAGACTTGAACGATCTTGCAGTTAGCAGATAATCCC